>JBFIMV010000024.1:0-14166 GCA_041611575.1 Desulfuromonadales bacterium
CCCGCATCAGGCCAGTGCGAATTTTCGGCCCCTGCAGGTCGCCGAGTATGGCGACCGCACGGCGGCGATCGCGCGAGAGCTCGCGGATGCACGCGACGACTTCGGCAAGTTCGTCGTGCTGGCCGTGCGAAAAGTTGAGGCGGAACACATCGGCCCCGGCCTCCATGAGGGCAAGCAGCATCTCCCGGGAAGAGCTGGCCGGGCCGATGGTGGCAACGATCTTGTTGCGGCGAAAATCCGAGGCAGGCACGTTATTGGACTCCTTCAACTATTGTCAGGATCGCGGTAGTGCAACGTCGCAATCGATCCCCGGCGGCGACGCTCCTCAACCGAAGCGGCAACTATACCATAGGCCGTCGCCGGTTAAAACCGGCAAAACTGTTGCCGTCCCGGGGGCGGCTATGGTAGTAGTGTCTGTTCCGAAAGAGGTTTTTACATGCCCAAAGAGAAAAAAACCAAGAGCTCCATTCTGTTGCGTTGGTGCCTTGTCCTTGGCGGGGCCGGGCTGCTCACCATCCTGCTGGTCGTGGTCGGCGCCTATCTGTACGTCGCCAGAGAGCTGCCCAAGGTTGACACTCTCGCCGACTATCGCCCGCCGATTGTGACCCGTGTGCTGAGCGACGACGGCTCCGTGATCGCCGAGCTCTACGAAGAGCGCCGCATCGTGGTACCGATCGAGCGCATCCCGAAACAGCTGGTGCAGGCTTTTGTCGCCGCCGAGGATGCGAATTTTTTCAAGCACCAGGGGATTGATATCCTCTCAATCATGCGCGCGGCCATGAAGAACATCGAAGCCGGAGGCATCGTCCAGGGCGGCAGCACCATCACCCAGCAGGTCGCGAAGAGTCTGCTGCTGACACCGGAACGCAAGTTCGAGCGCAAATTCAAAGAAGCGATCCTCGCCTACCGCATGGAAAAACGCCTCTCCAAGGAAGAGATCCTCTACCTCTACCTCAACCAGATTTTTCTCGGCCATGGCGCCCACGGCGTCCAGGCGGCCGCAGAAAACTACTTTGCCAAGGACGTAGAAGAGCTCACTGTTGCCGAATGCAGCATGCTCGCCGGTCTGCCAAAGGCGCCGAGCCGCTATTCACCCTACCGCCATTTCGACCGCGCCAAGGAGCGCCAGAAATACGTCCTCGGCCGCATGGTCAAAGAAGGCTTCATCAGCCAGGCTGATGCTGACCTGGCGGCTGCCGAGGAGCTGCAGATTCGCCCGCGTGTCAACCAGCACATCATGGACGCAGCCTATTTCACCGAGCAGGTGCGCCGCTACCTCGAAGACACCTACGGCAAGGACGTGCTTTACCGCGGCGGCCTCGAGGTTCAAACCAGCATGAATCTCCAGATGCAGCTGGCCGCCCAGGCCGCGGTGCAGAACAACCTGCGCGACCACGACAAGCGCCGGGGTTTCCGAGCACCCGCAGTGCTGCTCGACACAGCCGCCGAAGCCGCCTTCCTCGCCGAGCAGCAGACGGCTCTCGAAGAAAAGCCTCCGGTCGTCGGCGAGATCCTCGATGCGGTGGTCAGCGGCTCCGACGCGCAGAATCTGCACGTGAAGATCGGCAACCACAGCGGCCAGATCCCCCTCGCGACAACCGCATGGGCCGGCCGGCCACAGGTCGTCAGCCGCGGTACCGCGGCCTCCGGCAACGCCAGCGGCAAACCGACCCGGCTGCCGGTCGGCGCACTCATCCGGGCCCGCATCGAAGCCATCCCCGCCCAGGGGCCCTGGTCTCTCTCCCTCGAACAGGAGCCAGAGGCCCAGGGCGCCCTGCTGGCCATGGACCCGCACACCGGACGCATCCGGGTCATGGTCGGCGGATACGATTTCCGTACCAGCCAGTTCAATCGCGTCCTGCAGGCCCGCCGCCTTCCGGGTTCAGCGATGAAGCCGCTGATCTATGCTGCCGCCCTTGACAAAGGGTACTCGCCGGCCACGGTGATTCTCGACACGCCGCTGATTTTCAAGGAGCGTCTCCCGACCGGGGAGATCAAGGAATGGAAACCGAAGAACTATTCCAAACGCTTTTACGGCCCGGTGCCGATGCGCACGGCCCTGGCAAAATCGTTCAACGTTATCACCATCAAAATCCTCGAGGACATCGGTGTCCGCTATGCCGCCAACTACGCCCGCAAACTCGGCATCACGTCACCCCTCGACGAAGACCTGACGCTTGCCCTCGGCTCGTCCGCCTTGACGCCGATGGAGCTGGCCCGCAGCTATGCCGTGCTCGCCAACGGCGGCGTGAAGGTCACCCCGACCTACATCGACCGGGTCCTCGACCGGGACGGCCGGGTTCTCGAATCAAGTGACCCGGCGGACTTTCCCGACGGCCCGCAAGCCGGGCAGAAGCTGACCGGCCAAACAAGGACCCGCGTGATCAGCGCCGAAACAGCTTACCTCACGACCAATCTCATGGAGAGCGTCGTCCAGAACGGCACGGGCGCCCGCGCCAAGGTCCTCAATCGCCCGGTGGCCGGCAAGACCGGCACGACCAACGACCTCAAGGACGCCTGGTTCGTTGGCTATGTTCCGCAGCTTCTGGCGGTTTCCTGGGTTGGTTATGATCTAGAACGGCCCCTGGGAAACAAAGAGACCGGCTCGCGCGCGGCAGCGCCCGCCTGGGTGGATTTCATGCTGGCGGCGACCGCCGACCTTCCTGCAGAACACTTTCCGGTCCCTGATACGATCGAGTTTCGCCCCATCGATTCCCTGACCGGCCTCCTCGCTCCAGAGGATAGCCCCGACGTTCTCATTGAAGCCTTTGCGCCCAACACGGTCCCTGTGCGTTACGCCATTGAGGAAAAATCTCCGCAGGCCCGCGACTTCTTCCGCCTCGACCTCGACGAATACTGATCTCCACTGCGAAATAAAAAGCGGGCCCCGGTTGTCTTCGGGGCCCGCTTTTTTCTGTTCAGCCTTTCGGCCCGCGTCACGTGACGCCCCTCCGGGGGCAGCGGTCGACGACCGGACAGGCCGGGCAATCAGGCCTTCTGGCCCGGCAGCACCGTCGGCCGTGGAAGATCAGCACATGCGCGGCCTGGGTCCAGCGTTCAGCAGGCAAGAGGCGGCACAGGTCTGTCTCGATCCCCTCGGGGGTACCGGCGTCTGTCCAGCCGAGGCGGCCGGCAATGCGCCCCACGTGGGTGTCGACCACCATGCCGGGAACGCCGAAGGCGTTGCCGAGCACCACGTTGGCGGTCTTGCGGCCGACGCCAGGGAGTTGGATGAGGTCGTCCATCCGCGGCGGGACCTTTCCACCGTACACCTCGACCAGGCGTTGCGCGCAACCGAGCAGGCTCTTCGCCTTGTTGCGGAAGAAACCCGTGGAGCGGATCAGCTCTTCGAGTTCGCCCTGGTCTGCAACCGCCAGATCTGCGGGGTACGGGAAGCGGGTGAACAGCGCCGGGGTCACCTGGTTGACCCTGGCATCGGTGCACTGGGCGGAGAGGATGGTTGCCACCAGCAGCTGCCAGGGGTCGTCGTGAACCAGGGCGCAGTGGGCGTCGGGGTAGGCGGCTTCGAGCAGGTCGAGGGTGCGCCTGGCGTGAGCGGGGGAGATTCCTGGCATGATCGGTCGCTGGCGGCCTAGCCGGGCGCCGCCTCCATGCGACCACCGGCCATCTGGGTCAAGCGGACGCTTGGCCTGGTATCGGTTATCTGCACGGTCAGAGTCAGCGGCAGGTGCGTGGATGCATGGCGGGCGAGGAACGTGCGATTGACGGAAGCATCGAGTACGCGCACACCGCCGCGCAGGTACGCCCGGTCGCGCCCAAAGACCGGAAAGCGGGCGGGATAGGTCCCACGCCAGAGAGGGCGGCGGGTGCGGCGCAGCACGGAAGCAAGCTCCAGGTTGCCGGCCCCCCAGAAGTAATCGGCGAAGTCGCCGAGGATCAGCGCCGGACAGACGAGCGAGGGATTGCCGAGCAGCTCCGGACCGAGCAGCTGCGCCACCTGAAGGCTGCGATAGCGTGCAAAACTGTCGAAAGCGATATTGAGGAGATGCAGGCGCTTGCCGCCGAACTCGACATCCGCCCGCAGACAGCCGCCACCGTAGCCAAGGTTGAAAAGCTGCACGGCCCGGAGACGGAAGAACGAGAGGTAGGCCAGAGGGCCGCCCGTGGCGTCGCGATACAGGGTGAGGCCGAGTCGCTCGGCGAGATAGGGGAGCACGTCGGGGTGGTTCGCCAGGGCAAGGCCCTGCAGGGCGACAATGTCGGGGACCGCTTCGGCGATCACGTTGAAGATGCGATCGGGGTTCACCTCGCCGTCGGCGCCCCGGCAGGAATGCACATTGTAGGTCATGATGCGGGCGGTGCTCATACCTGCCTCGCTGCTGAAAACGGCCCGATTGTCTGGCCGCAATGTTACTTTGCTATGCGCTTCACATCCTGGATGACAACCGCCTCGACCGGCACGTCCTGAAACCTGTTGAAGGTGTGTGTCGGCGCCGTACCGATCCGATCGACCACCTCCATGCCGTCAACGACCCGACCGAAAACCGCGTAACCGAAGCCCCGAACACTGGTGTCGCGGTGATCAAGGAACGGATTGTCCTTGAGGTTGATGAAGAACTGGCTGGTGGCGCTGTCCACCACTCCGGTACGGGCCATGGCAATCGTGCCGCGCAGGTTGCGCAGGCCGTTGGTCGCTTCGTTGCGGATCGGCGGCTGAGTCGACTTGGGCTGCATGTCGGCGGAAAAGTTTCCTCCCTGGATCATGAAGTCTTTGATCACGCGGTGGAAAATCGTGCCTTTATAGTGTCCGGAGTCGGCGTAAGTCAGGAAATTGGAGACCGACAGCGGGGCCCTGGCTTCATCGAGGGCGAGGGTGATGTTGCCGGCGCTGGTTTCGATAACGACCAGCGTTTCGGCAGCGGCCGGTGCGACCAGCATCAACAGGACGAAAAGGTTCGTTATGAGAGACTTTAACATCGAAACCTTCCTTTCGCTAGGCATCCTCTGCGCGCAGTTCACGTTGCATCAGGGCGTTGACAGCGTCGCGCGGGTCTTTGTCAGCATACAGTATCTGGTACATCTGTTCCGTGATCGGCATGGAGACCCCGAGTTTTCGTGCCAGCTGGTAAGCTGACTCCGTCGTCTTGACACCTTCGGCAACCATCCGCATGTGGTTGAGGATATCATTCAGGCTGCGTCCCCGTCCCAGTTCAATACCGACCGACCGGTTGCGCGACAGGTCTCCGGTGCAGGTCAGCACCAGATCGCCCATCCCGGCAAGCCCGTAAAAGGTCGTTTCCTGGGCCCCTTTGGCCACGCCGAGGCGCGCAATCTCGACCAGGCCCCGGGTGATCAGGGCGGCGCGGGCGTTGTGATTGTAGCCGAGGCCATCACTGACCCCGGCGGCGACCGCAATAACGTTCTTGAGCGCGCCACCGATCTCGACGCCCATGACGTCACTGTTGGTGTAGACCCGGAAATATTCGGTGCTGAAGACCTCCTGCACCTTTTTGGCAACCGCGGCATCCCCTGCTGCGACGGCGACGGCCGTCAGTTGTTCTTCGGCGACCTCGCGGGCAAAAGAAGGGCCGGAAAGAAAGGCGCTGCGCTTAGCCACATCGGTACCAAGGGTCTCTTCAATCACCTCCGACATGGTCATCAGCGTGCCGTTCTCGATCCCCTTGGCCGCCGAGACGAGCAGGCATCCAGGAGCCAGATACGGCGCCAACTCGACGAGCACGCCGCGCATGACCTGGGACGGTGAAACCAGAAGGACCAGTTCACAGCCCTCCACCGCCTCGCGCAGGCTGGCGGAATATGCGAGGGCCGGGGACAGGGTCACTTCGGGGAGGTAGAGATCGTTGACACGGGACTCCGCCATACGTTCGACCAGATCGACCTCATAGGCCCAGAGCGTGACCCTGTGGCCCGCCTTGGCCAGAAGGTTGGCGAGGGTCGTCCCCCAGCTGCCGGCCCCAATCACTCCGATTCGCATCATGTCATGTCCTTAGATGGCGTTCTTTTTCTTGTTGATGCGCTCTCGCACCTGCGCGGTCTTGCGTTCGAGTATCTCTGGGTTGGGATAGTGTCCGGCCAGCTCTTCGAGGAGCTTCAGGGCCTCAAGCAGCTTCTCCTGCTCCTCAAGCACCGTAGCGAGTCCGAAACGGGCCTCCAGGGCATAGGCGCTCTCCGGCCATCCCTCCAAGACCTGGCGATAGGCGTCGGCCGCATCGGGGAGCTTGCCCTCAAGGGCATAAGTGACGGCGATGCGGAACTGAACCTCCGCCGCCCGCTCACTCTCCGGGTGGCTCTTCAGCAGACTTTCGAATTCTATGCGCGCCTGTTCGAAGTTGTTCAGACGAAAGTAGCAGTCGGCAATCTCATACTGAAACTGGTCGTATTCCTGGTCCGTCCGGTCGAGCACCTTCTGGTAGGCAACGATCGCCTGGCTGCAGTCATTCAGGCGGTACTTGTAGAGAACCGCAACCTGCTGCTGGGCGGCCGGCACCTCTTCGGCATTCGGATAGTCCCGCTCCAAAAGCAGATAAGTCAGCAGCGCGTCGTTGTAGCGTTCCAGGTACAGGTCCTGAATTTCCGCAACATGATACAGCGCGGCCGGCACCCGCTCAAATTCGGGGTGCTCTGCAAACAACTGCATGAAGACGTCGACAGCCTGCTCATACGCTGCAGTCTGTCGGTAACTGAGCCCTTTCTGATAGCGTTCCTCCAGAATCGACTGCAGGTTGGCCTGATACCAGAAAGCCCCGGCGGCGAGCAGCAGGACGAGAACGCTGCCGCACAGCAGCCAGCGTCCGGGTTTAGGCGCCTTCCCCTGCCGGCGCAACTCCTCCATCAGCAGCTGTTTCTTCAGCCTCTGGATCTCCTTCATCCTCTTCCTTCTCCGCCAGCTTGGCAACCGCCACGATCCGTTCCTCTGCTTCCAGCACCATCAGGCGCACACCCATGGTGTTACGACCGATGATCGACAGGGCGCTGACCCGGGTCCTCAGCACCTTGCCCCGGTCCGTGATGAACATCAGGTCTGATTCATTATCCACAAGTTTCACATCGACGACCTGGCCGTTTCGCCCACCGGTCTTGATGGTGATGATGCCCTTGCCGCCGCGACTCTGTACCCGGTACTCGGAAAGGCTGGTCCGCTTGCCGTAACCTGTCTCGGTGACCGACACCAGGGTCGACGCGGTCGCATCGGAAACAACCTCCATGCCGATGATCTCATCCTTGCCTTCGAGCATCATGCCCCGCACCCCGCGCGCCGTTCGGCCCATCGGGCGGACATCGGCTTCCGGGAAGCGGATCGACTTGCCATTGTGACTGGCCAACAGGATATCCATGGTGCCATCGGTCAGGCGTGCGGCGATCAGGCTGTCGCCCTCGTCGATGGTCAGCGCGATGATGCCGCCCTGACGGGGGTGGGAATAGGCCATCAGGTCGGTTTTCTTGACCGTGCCGTTCATGGTGGCCGTGATGATGAAGCGCCCTTCGGTAAACTCCTTGACCGGCAGGATGGTCATGACTTTTTCGTCGGCGGCCAGGTTCAGCAGGTTGACGATCGCCTTGCCGCGGGCCGCGCGGCCACCCTGGGGGATTTCGTGGACCTTGAGCCAGTAGACCTTGCCCTTGTCGGTGAAGATCAGCACGTAGCTGTGGGTCGAGGCGATGAAAAGGCTCTCGACGAAATCCTCGTCCTTCGGCCGCATGCCGGTCGCGCCCTTGCCGCCACGCCGCTGCGCCCGGTAGAGGGAGACGGCGTTGCGCTTGATATAGCCGGAATGCGACACGGTGACGACCATGTCCTCTTCGACGATCAGGTCCTCGATGGAAAGGTCGGCCGACATGGCGATGATCTCGGTGCGCCGCTTGTTGCCGAAACGATCCCTGATGTCGATCAGTTCACCCTTGATGATCGCGAGGATCTCCGCTTCGCTGGCGAGGATCTCCTTGAGGCGCTGGATCAGCGCCAGGACCTGGTTGTACTCCTCGATGATCTTGTCCCGCTCGAGCCCGGTCAGGCGATGCAGGCGCATGTCGAGGATCGCCTGGGCCTGGATCTCGCTCAGGGAGAAGCGCGCCACCAGGCGCTCTTTGGCTTCGGCCGGGTTGGCGCTGGTCTTGATCACCTGGATGACCTCGTCGAGGTTGTCGAGGGCGATCTTGAGACCTTCGAGGATATGGGCCCGGGCTTCGGCCTTCTTCAGTTCGAACAGGGTGCGGCGCGTGACGATTTCCTTGCGGTGCTGGATGAAGCTTTCCAGCACTTCCCGCAGCGTCAAAATGCGCGGTTGGCCACCGACGATCGCCAGCATGATGATGCCAAACGACGACTGCATCGGCGTCATCTTGTAGAGCTGGTTGATGACAACCTGGGGGATCGTGTCCTTCTTCAGCTCGATGACGATGCGCATGCCGTCGCGATCCGATTCGTCGCGCAGGTCCGAAATTCCCTCGATCTTCTTGTCCTTGACCAGGTCGGCGATCTTTTCGATCAGGCGGGCCTTGTTGACCTGGAAGGGGATTTCCGTGACGACGATGCTTTCCCGGTCGGTGCGGCTCTTTTTCTCCACCAGGGCCCTGGCGCGCATCTGAATGATGCCGCGCCCGGTCCGGTAGGCCTCGTGAATTCCCGCGCTGCCGAGGATGAACCCGCCGGTCGGAAAGTCGGGGCCGGGGATCAGCTGCAGGAGCCGATCAACCCCGAGGTTCGGCTCGTCGATCAACGCCACCAGGCCATCGATGACCTCGGACAGGTTGTGCGGCGGAATCTTGGTCGCCATGCCGACCGCAATCCCCTCCGAGCCGTTGACCAGCAGGTTGGGGAACTTGCAGGGCAGCACCAGCGGCTCTTCCAGGGAGTCGTCGTAGTTGGGACCGAAATCGACCGTTTCCTTGTCGATGTCGTTGAGCAGCTCATGGGCCAGCCGGTCCATGCGGATTTCGGTGTAACGCATGGCGGCCGCCGAGTCGCCGTCGATCGAACCGAAGTTCCCCTGGCCGTCGACCAGCGGGTAGCGCATGGAAAAGGTCTGCGCCATGCGCACGATGGTGTCGTAGACCGCCGAATCACCGTGGGGATGATACTTGCCGATGACGTCGCCGACCACGCGGGCCGACTTCTTGTACGGCTTGTTGTAATCGTTGCCCAGTTCGTTCATGGCGAACAGCACGCGCCGATGGACCGGCTTGAGCCCGTCGCGCACGTCCGGCAACGCGCGACCGACGATGACGCTCATGGCATAGTCCATGTAGGACTTGCGCATTTCGTCGACGATATTGACAGAGATACGGTTCTGTTCAGAAAGCATCTAGGTTTTCCTCCGGAAAACCGGGACGCGGGACGTGGAACACGGGACGCGATTTGCTCGTTTCAGCTGTTTCGCGTGCCCCGTTCCTCGTGCCTCGTACCGGGATTTATACATCCAAGTTCGAAACGGTCAGGGCATTCTGTTCTATGAATTCACGCCGCGGCTCCACCTGGTCACCCATCAAAACCGTAAATATCTGCTCGGCCTCGTAGGTGTCCTCGATCTTGACCTGCAGCAGCACCCGCTTTTCGGCATCCATGGTCGTTTCCCACAACTGCTCCGGGTTCATTTCGCCCAAGCCCTTGTAGCGCTGTATGTACTGACCTTTCTTGGCGCGGGCGAAGAAGTGGCTGAGCAGCTCCTGGCGGTCGCTGACAACGGCCTCCTGTTCGCCCTCCTTGCTGATGATCGCCTGATCGTCGAGACAGATGTCTTCGACCTGCTTGTACGCCTGCAACAACAGCTTGTATTCGTACATCGACAGACTCTCGAGCACCTTCTGGTCGATATAGGAGCGCAGGTTGCCGCGGCTGTAGAGGATGCGGGCGGGGTCGTTAAATACCTGGAATTCGGCCTGCGGCTCCACTTGGCGAAGCTTTGCTGCCAAAGGTTCGAGGTCAAGCAGGTCGGCAAAGCCGTTCTGCAGTTTGCCGCGGACAAAGACGTTGAGGATGTCGGCGTTAACGCCCTTGAGCACCATCTTGTCGAAGTGTTCATTGTATTCGAGAATGTTGCGCAAGGTCGGAATGATCTGCTTGCCGCGCAGCACCTTGCCGCTCTTCTTGAGCGTCACGCTCATGCCCTCGACTCCTTCGTCAAGCAGGTATTCGCGCAGGGCGGCTTCGTCCTTGAGGTAGAGCTCCTTCTTGCCGCGCTTGACCTTGTAAAGCGGCGGCTGGGCGATGTAGAGATGGCCGCGCTCCACCAGTTCCGGCATCTGCCGGAAGAAGAAGGTCAGCAGCAGGGTGCGGATGTGCGAACCGTCGACGTCGGCATCGGTCATGATGATGATGCGATGATAGCGCAGCTTGCTGATATCGAAGTCGTCCTTGCCGATACTGGTACCGAGTGCGGTGATCAGGGTGCGGATCTCGTTTGAGGTCAGCATCTTGTCGAAGCGAGCTTTCTCGACGTTGAGGATCTTCCCCTTGAGCGGCAGAATCGCCTGATAGCGCCGCTCCCGTCCCTGCTTGGCGCTGCCGCCGGCCGAGTCGCCCTCGACCAGGTAGAGTTCACAGAGCGCCGGATCCTTCTCCTGGCAGTCGGCCAGCTTGCCGGGCAGGGCCAGCCCATCGAGCGCCCCCTTGCGCCGGGTCAGGTCGCGGGCCTTGCGGGCGGCCTCGCGGGCACGGGCGGCCTCGATCCCCTTTTCCAGGATCTTGCGCGCCACACTGGGGTTTTCTTCCAGGTATTCCGCCAACTTCTCATTCATCAACGTTTCGACGAAGCCCTTGATTTCCGAGTTGCCGAGCTTGGTCTTGGTCTGGCCTTCGAATTGCGGGTCCGGCACCTTGACCGAGATGATTGCAGCCATCCCCTCGCGCAGGTCGTCGCCGGAGATGGTGGTTTTCATGTTCTTCAGCAGGTTGTTGCTGCTGGCATAGGTGTTCATGGTCCGGGTCAGCGCCGCCTTGAAGCCGATCAGGTGCGTTCCGCCTTCGTGGGTGTTGATGTTGTTGGCGAAGGAAAAAATCTTTTCGTCGTAGCCGTCGTTGTACTGGATGGCAATCTCGATATCGACCCCTTCCCTGGTGCCGGTGAAAAAAATCGGCTTCGGATGCAGCGGCGTCTTGGCGCGGTTGATATACTCGACGAAGGAAACGATGCCGCCTTCGTAATGAAACAGGTGGCTCTTGTCGGTGCGCTCGTCGACGATTTCTATCTTGACACCGGCGTTGAGGAACGCCATCTCCCGCAACCGCTGTGACAGCGTCTCGAAGGAGAATTCCGTGGTCTCGAAGATTTCCGGGTCGGGCCAGAAGAGGATGCGTGTGCCGCGGCGCTTGGTCGTCCCGTCCTCGACCAGCGGCCGAACCGGAACCCCGCGCTCGTATTCCTGCCTATACACCTTGCCGTCGCGGCGAATTTCAAGTTCCAGGCGACTGGACAGGGCGTTGACAACCGAAACACCGACACCATGCAGGCCGCCGGAGACCTTGTAGGTATCGCTGTCGAACTTGCCACCGGCATGCAGGACCGTCATGACGACCTCGGCTGCCGATTTCTTCTGCGTCGGGTGCATATCGACCGGAATGCCGCGGCCGTTGTCCGTCACGGTCACCGAATTGTCGACGTGAATGATAACCTTGACGTCATCACAATGGCCCGCAAGGGCCTCGTCTATCGAGTTATCCACCACCTCGTAGACCAGGTGGTGGAGACCCTGAACCGAGGTTGAGCCGATGTACATCGCCGGCCGTTTACGGACGGCTGAGAGACCCTCCAGAACCTTGATGCTTTCTGCGCTGTAGTCTTTATTCAACTTTTGCGTCATTTCACCCTCGTTACGGTGATGTTAAGGTGACACCACCCTGGTCCACCTTGTAAAAATTAGCCGTATTTTTCACAATATCGGCAACGGCAGGCAGGCTTGCCGTAGTCAGGAATACCTGACCGCTGCGTCGCCTGAGAAATTCAAAAAAACCCGCCTGGCGCACGCTGTCGAGTTCACTTGCCAGATCATCGAGCAGCAGAATCGGCGGTTCCTTCATCTCCTCTTCCAGATCGATCATTTGTGCGGCCTTGAATGCCAGCAGGAACGAGCGTTGCTGCCCCTGTGAGCCGTACTGCCGCAGAGACATATCATCCAGCATGAAATCGATGTCGTCTCGCTGCGGGCCGGCAAGGGTCTGGCCTGTCTTCCTTTCACGACTTGCCAGGGACCGCAGCTCTTGCGCCAGTGATTCAGTCAATCTCTCACGAGATGCGTCTGCGACAGAGTACCGGATGTTGGCCCGTTCTCTGTCTCCGGATATCTCCCGGTAGATACTGACCAGGTGCGGTTGAAACCTGCTGATGTAACTTTGGCGAACTTCGCGGATTTCTGCTCCGGCTTTTATCAGGAATTCCGTCCACGGAGCCAGTTCACGCTCACTCGCCTGATCCTTAAGAAGCTGATTTCTCTGGCGTAAAATTCGTTCGTACCCCTGGCATTTATCGAGGTAACCCGGCTCTGTCTGCAGTATGGCGCGATCGAGCAGCGCCCTTCTTCCGGCCGGATATCCCTTGACGACAGCCAGTTCCTCCGGAGAAAAAAGCACCAACCGCAGATGCCCGATGAAGTCACTGAGTTTCTGTACGGTTTTGCCGTCGACCCGGGGAGTTCGTCCGTTACCGTGTAGTCTTATTTCCAGTTGGTGCCTCGCGGGCCCTCTGTTGACATCCGCCTTCAAGCGCGCCGCTTCCGCACCATGGCGGAGAAGTTCTATGCTGCGGGCGCCCCGAAAACTCTTGAGATGACCGAACAGATAGATAGCTTCCAGCAAATTGGTCTTGCCTTGTGCATTGCAACCGTGAAGCACATTGAATTGTTCATGCCAACCCAGGTCGGCGTCGACCAGGTTGCGATACGCGCGCACCTTCAGATGATTCAGTAACATCGGGTATATCCAAGAAAAAAGCCTTGATAAAAAAGGCTTTCTTCTTTTCCCTCGTCAGGTCAGAGCCGCATCGGCATGATCACGGCGAGATACCCTTCTTCACCGACGGGACGCAGCAGTCCGGGTGAAAGATTGTCTTTGAAAAACATCTGAATATTGCTGGTGTTCTGTACCTGGAGAATATCCAGCAGGTAGCGTGCGTTGAAACCAACCGTCAATTCAGGACCCTGATAATCTATATCCATCTCCTCGCGGGCGTCACCCAACTCCGGATTGGAAGAGGAAACTTCCAGCAACTGAGGTTTAAATTTCATTTTTACACCGCGCGATTTTTCACTGGAAAGAATTATCATACGGCGCAATGAGTGGAGAAAAGGATCGACGGCAAGCGTCACCTGTTGTTCATTGGTCTTCGGGATGACCCGTGAATAGTCAGGAAACTCGCCATCTACCAGGCGCATGATAATGACCGTCTGCCCTTTGCTGACGACCGCATTATTATCCATAAAGCCGAGTTTCAGGTCGCTATCCCCTTCTTCTGCCAACTTCTTCAATTCAAGAATACCTTTGCGCGGCAGTATGACGCCGCGGGCCAATTCGCTACTCTCGATGACCGTGATGTCCCTTTCTATCATCGACAGTCTGTGACCATCGGTGGCCACCATGCGCAGTTGACCGCTTGACTCCTGAATCTGGCAGTATATCCCGTTGAGATTGTATTTGCTTTCGTCCTGCGACATGGCGAAGAAGGTCTTTTCAATCATCTCCTTGCACAGGGAACTGGCAAGCGACAGAAAATTACCCTTGTCCGCTTCCGGGAAGTTTGGAAATTCATCAGCAGAAAGACCGACGATATTGAAATGCGCCTTGCCGCATTCGACTTCTATCCAGCAGTTATCTTTGGCATTGAACTTTATTTCGTTGTCAGGAAGTTCTTTGATAATTTCGTAAAGTTTCTTTGCAGAAACCGTTATTTTCCCGGGTTTGCGAATGTTCGCGGGATAGGTCGAGCGCATACCCACTTCAAGATCCGTTGCGGTAACACGCAACTCGCCATCCGCCCCTTCGAGCAATACATTGGAGAGTACCGGGATGGTGTTGCGCTTTTCTACTATTCCCTGGACCCTGGCCAAGCCTTTTAGAAAGACATCTTTTTCAATGGTGAAATTCATCCTGACCTCCTCACAATACACAGGGTTTACTTATATAAAGCATTATAAATAATAAAAAGATAGTAATAGTAGTAAGGCTTGTTTATTCGTTGATAAGCTATTTTTTTTCAA
>JBFIMV010000025.1:0-13123 GCA_041611575.1 Desulfuromonadales bacterium
CCTGCAGAGTCCGACCTACCAGGCGATCGGACGCATCCTCAGGGAAAAGGACGAGTTGGAGACCTTGCGTCTCCTTTACGTCGCTGTCACGCGGGCAAGACAGGAGCTGCACCTGCTTGGGCACCTCAGGCAGGATCGCGAAAACAATCTCGGACCGCAGGCGGGGTCGCTGCTGGCAGCTCTCTGGCCGACCTGCGCTGCGGAATTCGCCCGTGCGCCGTACCTTGCCCCGCAAGAAAACACGGCCATCTCTGCTGCGACATCCCTGCGACGACTGCCGACCGGCTGGAGTCCGCCGCCACCTCCGGACAGTTTGATGATTTATTCGATGCCATCGTTGCGGGCTTCCGGCGGTGGCCACTATCTTGACAAGGATTTCGAGACCCGCCGTACCGATGAGGGCCGCGTTGTCGGAACGCTGGTCCATCTGTGGTTCGAACGCATTGCGAAGGAAGGATTGAGCGAATGGACGCCGGAGCGTCTGCTGCAGCATTCGGACTTATTCAAGGAACAGCTCGGGGAGCTTGGGATTCCTAACTCAAGACGTGAAGTATGCACATCAACTCTACTGACTTGTCTCACGAATACCGTCAACAGCAAACGCGGCAGATGGTTGTTGTCATCACACGCAGAGGCCGCAAGCGAACTGGAAGTCAATGGGCTGGTCGAAGGCAAGCTGGTGCGTGCCAGCATCGACAGGACCTTTGTCGATGAACATGGAACACGTTGGATCGTGGATTATAAAACCAGCAGCCCCGGGAAACATGAGAGTGAGAGCCAGTTTTTTGCAAGGGAAGGGGAACGTTACCGCGGGCAGATGCTGCTCTACAGGGAACTTCTCGAGCAGCTCATGCCTCAGGATAAAAGCTGTACGGCTCTTTATTTTCCGCTTATCGATGGGTGGCTCGAAAATGTTGCAGAGGAAAAAACGTAACAAAAAAACACAGGCGACCCTCGCGGGGAACATCTGTGTTATTTGCCAATGTTTGAGCTTGTCGACAGAAGGGGTTAAAGGTTAATCGAATCAGGCCGCAACCGACGACGTCCGCCGTTCTTCACCCCGGTAACCTGACTGCCCGCGATCGCGGATCGGGTCACGACCGACTACCGCCCATCCCGAAGTCCTCTTGAAGCTGGTTATGTCCCTTTTGACAAGCATCTGATCCAACATGTCCGGCTTCACCATGTCGAACCGCCCGTCGCTGTACATCACCCTGATCATCATGGCGCACCTCTCAATTCTAAAGGTCGTTTTATGACTCTGAAATTGTAGCATGATGTCGTCGTAAAAGCCACCCGCAGTTGCCCCCTGGGATCACGTATTTTAGTTGATGGTCGGTCGACTGATGGCAACCAGTTCAATCTGCAGGATAAGGGATCTTCCTGCAAGAGGGTGGTTGGCGTCCAGTGTTACCGTTTCTTCATTACGACTGACGATTGACAACTGGAATAGCGTACCGTCTTCCGCTTCTACCTCGAGCCGCCCCCCTGCCTGGAGATCCAGGCCGCTGGGCAACGCCTCGATGGCGACTTCGTCGACCAGGTGAGGCCGGCGGGTGCCGTAGCCCTGTTCCGGAGGAACTGTAACCGTTTTCCGGTCGCCTTCCTGCATCCCCAGGACAGCCAGTTCCAGCCCCGGGAGCACCTCGTTTTCCCCCAAAACGAACGTCAGGGGGGACGTCTCGTCGCACGCATCAAAAATGCTGCCGTCTTCGAGCATGCCCTCGTAAGTGACGGTGACGGTATCACCTTCCTGTGCTTTGTTCATCATCGCGTCCATAAGAAAATTTTACCCTTGATAGCCTGACTCTGTAAATGAGTCAAGATGCCAGGCAGAATTAATGACTACATATGATACACCTGTAATTACGTACATGGGATTGCCATCGCTCGTCGAACTGGGGTACATTGTCTAAGTATATGAATCAAGCGATATGATCATTCGCTGACAGCACATGAAAACAGGACAAAAAATGTTGAAGTCGAAGAACCTCTTACGCGTCGTGGTGATCGGTCTGGCATTGTTGCTGGGGGTGCTTTTCCTGCTGCCGACCCCCATGAACGCGACAACCTCGGATGAATTCGATCAGAACCGGGCGCGTATCCTCACCTACGTTCTGCGCAAGCAAGTCGACAGCCACTTCAGTGGCAAAGCGATCGACGATGAGCTGTCAAAGGCGGCATTCCACCTCTACATCAAGCAACTGGATTACCAGAAACGCCTGTTGCTCGCCGAGGAAGTCGAGCAGCTTCAGATGTTTCAGGCTTACATTGACGACGAGGTGAACAACGGCCGGTTTGTCCTCGCCCCGTTGACCTTCCGCCTGCTCGCCAACAGCGTTGCCCGGGCAGAAAAAATCGTCATGGGGATACTCGAGAAACCTTTTGTATTCAATGTTGCCGAGGATTACGAAACCGACCCGGAAAAACTTGACTTCTGCAAGTCTGAAAAGGATCTGTCCGAGCGTTGGCGCCTCGACCTCAAATACCGGACGCTGAGTCGCTACCTGGCGCTGCTTGAAGATGCCGGTATCGAAAATCCGCTCACGGTGAGCAAGGAGAAGAGCGCCGAGGTCGAACGTGAGGCACGGGAGAAAGTCCGCAAGCAATACCGTGACTACTTTGACCGCCTTGAAAAAGAGACACTCAAGGACCACTACGATCGTTACCTGAATGCGTTCGCCCGCGCCTTTGATCCGCATACGACCTACATGCCTCCCCAGTCGAAGGAGGATTTCGACATCAGCATGCGCGGCTCTCTCGAAGGGATCGGCGCGACCCTGCGCGAGGAAGATGGTTACATCAAGGTCGTCAAGGTGATCGTCGGCAGCGCGGCGGACCGCCAGGGTCAGCTGCACGCGGACGATATCATTCTGGCGGTCGCCCAGGGCAAGGAAGAGGCGGTCGATGTCACCGATATGCGTTTGCGGGATGCGGTCGCATTGATTCGCGGCAAAAAGGGAACAGAGGTCCGATTGACGATCCGTCGCCCCGGACATAAACCGTTTGTCGTCCCGATCGTGCGCGATGTCGTGGTTATCGAGGAGTCATTCGTCAAATCGACCCTTGTGACGGAACCTGTTTCAGGGGTGCGTTTCGGCTATGTCAAGATACCAAGCTTTTACCGCGACTTCGATACAACCCGAAACGGCGCCGAAGGTCGCAACTCGACCGATGACGTCAGGAAGGCGCTCGAAGATCTTGACAAGCAGAACATCGCCGGCCTGATTCTGGATTTGCGCAACAACGGCGGCGGTGCGCTTACGGACGCCGTGGGCATCGCCGGGCTGTTCCTGGGCAAAGGGCCGATCGTCCAGGTTCGTGACAGCGATGGTGATGCGAAGGTTCTCTACAGCTATGCCCCAAAGCCGGTTTACAATGGCCCCATGGTTGTTTTGGTCAACCAGTTCAGCGCTTCTGCTTCGGAAATCGTGGCCGGAGCGCTGCAGGACTATGGACGCGCCGTCGTGGTCGGCAGTGAACATACGCACGGCAAAGGGACTGTCCAGGTCATCATGGATCTCGACAAGAGCCTGACGTTGCGCAATATGCGCCAGTACATGCCCTTGGGAGCGCTGAAGATTACCACTCAGAAATTTTATCGCGTGAACGGTGAATCGACCCAGTACCGGGGCGTCGTTCCGGGTGTCGTGCTGCCGGACCGCAGTCAGTACAACAAGTTCGGTGAGCGACATCTCGACTACAGCCTGACATGGGACCAGATCTCCGGGGTCGCGTACACTCCGTGGTCAATGCAGACCGACATCGCCCGGTTGCAGGCCAATAGCCGGGAAAGGGTCGCCAGCGGTGACAGCTTCAAGGAAATCAAGCGACTCGCGGAGGCGATGGGGGACCGTATCAAGAATACGCGTCAGTCACTGCTGTTGGATGATGTCATACGTGAACGTCACGATCTGCAGGGGATGATGAAAGACAACCCTCACGCCATGGGTGAGGTTGAGGCCGGAGATGAGGCCTCGGAGGACTCGGCGCGTGACACCCCGGCCGTTGCCCGGGAAAAGCTGGTGGAAAGTGTTCTGAAGGACCCCTACACCAAGGAGTCGCTGGCGATTTTGGCCGACATGATTGCCCTGAATAAAGTAATCGCCGACAAGAGATAGCGACTGTTTTCTTCGGCAGGAGAAGAATTGAATCGGGCGGTCCCATGGAAATGGAGCCGCCCGATGTTGTTTCAACCTGTCATGTTGCTTTCTCAGTCACTCAAGCCCAGCCCGCCGAGAAGCCAGTTGTATGCCGGGAGGTCGCCAATCAATACGGACATTTTTTCAACGATTTCCCGGTTCGAGCCGCTGAGCCTGGGCAGGACGCCAAGCAGGTCGGCGGATGCCAGGGAGGCCAGCAGGTGCGGGGCTTCACGCTCGGCATCGTCCGGTTCGACGGGCATGTCGTTGATGATGAAGCCGCTCACTTCCAGTTCCATGGCGCGTGCGGCGAAGGTCGTCAGCAGGGTGTGGTTCAGGGTGCCGAGGCGTGGATGGGTGACAACCAGCAGGGGCAATCCCATCTGCCGGGCGAGGTCCGCCATGATGTAGCCGCCCCGGACCGGGACCATGAGGCCGCCGGCCCCTTCGACGAGGACCAGGTCCTTCCCCCGGCGCAGCGACCGGAATCTCTCGATCAGGAGCTGGATGTCGATCGTCGTATTCTCCATTTCCGCGGCCTGGCTTGGCGCCAGTGGCCGTCGGAACCGATAGGGAGAGATGAAATCATCCGGGTCATGCGATCCTGCTGCCCAGCGTAGAATTTCACCGTCTTCGCCGAGGCGGCCGACGTCTGCCACCCCTGTTTCGACTGGCTTCATTACGCCCACGTTCAAGCCGCAGTTCTTGAAATGGCGCGCCAGTGCGGCGGTCACAATCGTCTTGCCGATGCCCGTGTCGACGCCGGTCACGAACAGGGCAGGGCAGAGCTCTTCAGCAACCACGGACGACCACCTCGACATCCGCAAGCATCTGCAGGTCGACAGCACGGTCCCGGCCTGACGTCGTCAGGTAGTTGCCGACCATCGTGCCGCTCGCGCCAGCCATGAAAATCCAGGATTGCAGCTCCCGCAGATTGATTTCGCGACCTCCGCAGACGCTGATCGATTTTGCCGGGAGGAAATAACGAAACATGGTGATGGCTCGCAGGCAGTCCATGGGAGTCAGCAGGCGACAGTCCTGCAGCGGTGTCCCCTTGACGGGATTGAGAAAATTCAGCGGCACGGAATCAACATCCAGGTCATGGAGCGTTTCCGCCAGCTCGACGCGCTGATCGAGCGACTCCCCCAGGCCGAGAATCCCGCCGCAGCAGACTTTCATGCCGGCCGCCTTGGCAAGGCGCACCGTCTCGAGGTCCTCTTCGTAGTCGTGGGTCGTGCAAATTTCCGGAAAGAATGACCGTGATGTCTCGAGATTGTGATGATAGGTGACACAACCTGCTTCCGCCAGGGCATTGGCCATATCGGCGGTCAGCAAGCCGAGCGATGCCGACGGTTCGATGGTGGATTTTTCCCGTATTTCGCGCAGGGCGGCAAGGATGGTGTCGAACTCCTTGCCCGGTTCGGGGCGGGTGCCGCTGGTCACAATGCCGTAACAGTGCGAACCTTCCTCTTCCGCCTTCCGTGCCCCGGCGACCAGCTCCTCCAGCGACTTGAGAGGATAGACCGGAGCCACCCCGGAGTGGTGGGCCGATTGTGCGCAAAAAGCACAGTTTTCCGTACACAGGCCTGATTTTGCATTGATAATCGAACACAGTTGTGCCGAGTTGCCAAAGGCGCTCTCTTTAAGGAGGTGTGCGCCCGCCATATACGCCGTGTAGGCTGCCCCCGCGGACCTCAGGATTGCGAGCCCTTGCGCGCGGGTCGGTCTCTGTCCCCCGCGGACCTGTTCTTGCAGAGGGGTGACGTCTTTCAAGTAAAGCATTGAGGGTTCTCCCTGTCTGTGAGATGCGAGCTCACGGATTATCGATGATGCCGTCCATGTTGTCAACCATCTATCCAAACGCGGTTTACATGCAATTACCATTTATGTCATATGTCGCACAACTTTGGTTGACATGTGGTCTTTGCGATGCTAGAACGATATTTCAATATCAATCTTAATGGAGAAGGGCGCAAATGATAAAAAAGCTGATAGGCAAGAAATTAAAGTCGACGCGTTTGCGTAACGACATGACAATACAGGAGCTCGCCGAAAGGTCCAAGGTGTCGTCGAACATGATTTCCAGAATAGAACGTGGTCTTACGACACCTTCGGTTGAAATCATTGTCAAGCTGGCCAAGGCCTTCGGCATGAGCATCAACTATTTCGTTGAAGAGGCGGAAAAGGCCTCGACGGTCGTGCACACCCTCAAAGGCGAAGGTGAACCGATCTTTTTCTTTGAAGACAAGCATCAGATTATCAGCCTGACCCAGGGGATTCGCGACCCCAACTTTACGGTCTTTTACGACACGATCGAGAAGGGTTGCAGCAGTGGTGATGGCAACATGCTGCACACCGGAGAAGAGTTTGCTCTCGTGCTCGAAGGATCTCTCGAATTTGTCATCGATGGAGAACGTTACAAGCTGGCGCAGGGAGATTCGATCGTTTTCAAGGCCTCCCTGCCGCACCGCTGGAGCAACCTGAACGATGGAAAAACCCTGGTACTCTGGGTCGTATCTCCTGCCCCCAACCTCAACTGAAGTCTTGCACCATGCCCCGTGAAAGAAGCTCACAATGAAACTGAAAAAAATTGTCGGCAAAAAACTAAAATCAATACGACTCAAAAACGATCTGACCATCCAGGAACTGGCCTCCCAGTCCAAGGTCTCTTCCAATATGATCTCGCGCATCGAACGCGGCCTGACGATTCCGTCCGTCGAAATCCTGATGAAACTGGCTGCTGTCTTCGACAAGAGCATCAACTATTTCGTCGAAGAGGTCTCGACGACCCACGAAGTCGTTTTTTCCTCTCCGGGACAGCGCGACACAACCGTGTACGACGACGAAAACAACATGCACACGGAGTCCTTCACTTCCGGCCTGCGCGATCCCCAGTTCATGTCTTTTTACTGCACGGTGCCCGTCGGCGGCACAAGCGGTCAGAAGAACATGCATCACCCCGGCGATGAACTGATCATCGTCCTGGAGGGTCTCCTGCGAGTCAATATCGCCGGTGATATATACACGCTCTCAAAAGGGGACAGCCTCTCTTTCAAATCACACCTGCCGCATCGTTGGGACAATATCGGTGAGCAGGATGCCCGTATCATCTGGACGCTTTCACCATTCACGACGATCTGAACCACGGGCTGTTCGAAGGGACAACCGGTTGAATATACAGGATGATGTCTTGACACCGCGAACAAGCGCAGTAGTATGTACAGTGTATTGACCTGCAGTAACGGACCCGCACTGTTCGGTGTTGGACTGATCCGGAACTTCTCCGATGCAGGTTGTTCGCGTGGAGGTGTGCATGAACAAATCCGAATTGATAGAAGCTCTGGCTTCCAGTAACGGGCTCACGTACAAAAAATCTGAAGAAATCGTCAATATCATTTTCGATTCCATGGCAGACACTTTGACCAATGGCGGTCGAATTGAGATTCGCGGTTTTGGCAGTTTCGTCGTCAAGGACTACGATGCCTACATGGGCCGCAACCCGAAAACCGGCGAGGTCATCAAGGTCAAGCCGAAGAAATTGCCATTTTTCAAGGTGGGCAAGGATTTGCGGGAGAAAGTTAACAGCGGCAGCTGACGCAGATTGTGTCTTATAGCTGAGTTGAGGTCGGGAAACCCCTGAAGGGGTCCCGGCCTTTTTGCATTCAGCAGGGTTCATATACGACAAGGCGGCTGCAGGAGTCTCGTAACGTGCCGATAATAATGAATTAAATACATGACGTGCGTTTCTTTTTCATGCCACTGATGATGGCACGATAATTGATTGCTGAAACTGTGCCATCTTCATTCGGAGTTGCAGGCTGACATGATATTTTCCTACAAGGGGATCACTCCCGTCGTGCACGAAAGCGTATTCCTCGCGCCGGGGACCTGCGTAATCGGTGATGTGCACATCGGTGAAGGATCAAGCCTGTGGTTCAACGTCGTCGTGCGCGGTGATGTCAACCATATCCGCATCGGTCAGCGCACCAATATTCAGGACGGCGGCGTTGTCCATGTGACCCACGAAACGCACCCGACAATCATCGGTGATGACGTGACCGTGGGGCACAGGGTCACCCTGCATGGCTGCAGAATCGGCAACGGCGTGCTGGTCGGAATAGGTGCCGTGATCCTTGATGGTGCAGAGATTGGTGATTCATCAATGATCGCCGCCGGCTCACTGGTCGCGCCCGGGACGAAGGTTCCGCCGCGCTCAATGGTCATGGGCATTCCCGGCAAGGTGGTCAGGATGTTGACTGCCGAGGAATGTCAGGGATTTGGTTCCCTGGCTTCGCGATATGTCGCTTATGGCATGGAATATCTCAACAATGTAGAAAGGATAGGTTGATTTTGTCGTCTCGCGATGGTAATAATTCGTGGATTGCCAAACTCACCCGAGGCCGGTTTTATCCTATGACACGTTTCACTGGCGCCCTGTCTGTTTTCTGCATGGTGCTTCTGTTGATTTCTGCAGAAGCCTTCGCGACCTCGACGCAATTCGGCGATTCCGGCCTCATCTCGCAACCTGTGGCACAGACCCTCCACGAAGGCAATATCTGCGTCGGCATCTGGGCCAACTGCTCTGATGGTCTCGATACCGGGACCTCTTCATCAGGCAGCAGCGTCATCGTTCCCGCCGTCGTCACGATGGGCCTGGGGACTTTCATCGAAGCCTACGGCTCATACCCCGACCTCATTTTTACCGGCGAAGAAGACCGCAGCGGCAGGGGCTACGCCAATGCCGGATTCAAGGTCCGCTTCAAGGGGAAGCGTTCGGACCCGTTCCGGCTGGCATTTGACATCCAGGGACGGCATTCCCTCTCCGACAATGTGGATTTCGATGGCCTTACCGACGTTGTCGGTCGCCTGATTGGCAGCTACAACCTCGAAACCTTCGGCCTCCATGCCAACGTCGGTTACGCCAAGAACGAATCACCCGACTCGATCGATTACGACGACCAGATCGTGTTCGGAGCGGGCGTCGAGTATTACCTGGCGTCGCGCTTGCGCCTGATCGCCGAGTACAGCCAGGAAACGGAAAAAATTCCCGGTCTGGGCGGCCCAAGCGAAGCGATGCTCGGCTTGCAGTACTTCATCACGCCGCACCTCACCATGAATGCGGGAGCCGCCGTCGGCTTCTCGGATGCCAGTCCTGGCTGGCGCGTGATCCTCGGCTTGACCACCTGCCAGGGCGTGGGGACCTTCAACCGGCCGGTACCGAAACTGATCAGTCCGGCGGAGGACCTTGCCGACGAACCCGCAACACCGGCCAAGCCGAGCAAGATCCAGATCCTGACCCCGTTGATGTCCGAGTCAAGTCCGGCCGTGTCACCGGTCAGCCACCTGGAAGTACCGCTTGATGATGCCGATAAAGACATCATTATCGATCCGGTCGATCGCCTCAAGACGCCCCAACTCGGCAACATTGTGGCTTCGCCTGTCGGGCCGATTGTCACACAGAAACAAGCGGATGCGAGCACCTTGCCGGAACAGCCGTTCGTCACCCAGGTGAAGAGAAAATTCCGGTTTCCTGAGTTGACCTTCGCTTTCAACCAGTGGGATTTGTCCAGCGTCGGCATGGAGTCAATCTCCCTGGTGGCAGAAGAGCTGCGCAAAGAGAACAAGTATTTTATTGTCAGCATTGAGGGGCACACCGACGATGTTGGCTCCGAGTCCTACAACCAGACGCTCTCGTTCAAGCGTGCCATTGCGGTGGCCACACACATGGTCCTGAAGGATGGTTTCGACCCGGCGCGCCTGTTTGTCAAAGGGTTCGGCGAAAGCCGGCCGATTGCCGACAACGCCGACGACGAGGGCCGCGCCCGAAACCGGCGGGTTGAGTTGCTTATACTGGTTCCCGAGGGGTATGAGAATGTCGACGTCATAACTCCGCCAAGAAACGCAGGAGACAACAAGTCGGCACATCTGAATCGCCCGCTCATCGATCCTCTTTCGATAGAACAGGCGATCATGGAAAAGACCGGCGCCGAGACGGCCCGGCCTGCAGGTGCCTTCAGCCAGATTGAAGGCGTTGAACAGTAGAGAAGTCTCTGTACCTATGGGGGGTCTTTAAGATGCGGCTTCTGATCATTCTTTTCGTTATGCTGGCAGTGCATATTCCGCTTTCATGTCTCGCGGACGATGCAGCTTTGCAGGCTTTCCTCAAGAGCAGGGAAGTTCTGGCGACTTTTCACTTCCAGGTGAATGCAAACACCCTCTCGACAGCTGAACTTGATCGCGTGAATTCGATATTACCGCAAATCAAACAACAGCTGACCGCAGGCAGAATGATCCGCGTTGAAGGTTATGCAAGTCCTGAGGGTGACAGGGCGGCCAACCTGAGCCTTTCGCTTTACCGGGCCCGCAACCTGGCTGAAATCATCGCCGGCAAGGGATTGCCGGCGGAAATAACCTTGACGGGTTACGGCGACCTGCTGGCTGTCAAAGGCAACAACTCCGCAGAGCGGCGCGTCGAAATCGTGGCCTATGACCAACCCAAGGCCATGAAGAAGATTCGCTTCGCCGACAGGCAGGAGATATTGAAGAAGGCGGCAGCTGCCCCCGTAAAACCTGACCTGGCGATCGCGCTGGTCGAAAATGAGCCGGTGATTGATGCCCTCGCCATTGAACAGGCGATCATGGAAAAAATAGGCTCCGGCCCCGTCCAGCCTGCCGCCACGGTCACAAAGCTCGATTAAACAGTATCGAGCCGGACATGACATTGTCCGCTTGAGGTATACTGTCTGTCACATCTCATTGATTAACGACCTGGCGAAGGGAAGGTGGGCCAGCCATGATTAACCAGGAAGAGTTTGCGGACATCAAGGGAAGCACGATGTTGCGCGACTTCACCGATGAAGACTTCACGGCGCTGGCGAAAATCTGCGAGTTGCGCATTATGAACGAGGGGACGACGGTCTTCATCGAGAACATGCCGGGTGAGGCCCTGTTCCTGATCAAGAAAGGCACGGTCCGTATCTCGAAAATGTTTGCCGAAGGAGATGAAAAGACCCTGGTCATACTCGGCCCCGAGGACATCTTCGGTGAACTGGCCATTGTCGATGGACTGCCCCGCTCCGCGACCGCCCGCATCGCCGAGGATGCCGAGCTGATCAGTCTCAGGAAAAACGATTTCGAAAGCCTGGGTCGTGACAACGCGCAGTTGGCGTTCAAGTTGGTCAGTAATATCGTCAGGGTCTTCAGCAAGCGTGTCCGAGAGACCAACGACGAGTACCGGGACATGCTGATCTGGACCTTGCAGACATCCTGATACCATCACGGGGGCAATCATGCGCACGTCAATCATACTGGCCGTCCTGGCCGCTTCACTTTGTTCCGCCTGTGGCTCAACCCGTGTCCTGCCGATGGCGACACCGACCGGCAAGCTGAATGTGGCGGAACAATCCATTACTGAAGTGCGCGACGGCGTCGCCTTTACCGTCAAGCTTGATGCCATGAGCGTGCCTTCACACCCGATGGTCGATTCGGTTGCAGCCTTTCACGTAACCATTGACAATCGCAATGACAGCCCGCTGTCCTTCCCGCCGCAGGCGTTCGTACTCAAGGACGGCGAAGGCATGCAATATCGATCGGTTTCGCCGGAGCAGGTCAGGGAGATTGTCAGCAAGGACACGGTTTATCTGATTCCCTATCCTTATGTTGGCTATTACTACCTGAAGGATCAGGTCAAGGTTTCCGAGGGCGACAGGTTCTCAAGTGAACTGCCATATTATGCCGAATACCATCCACAGCACCTGTTTACCAGGGCCCTGCCGGAGGGGCCGGTCCTCGGCAAGTCAAAGATTTCGGGCAATGTCTATTTCATCACAGAGCTCACAAAATCCAATCGCGTCGACCTGCTGCTGTTCCCGAATGCCGAGATAACCGGAACACCTCTGGTTGTTTTCCCGTTTGCTGTTGAAAAATAATCCATTGTCTTCTATCATCGCCCCCCTCGACAGGGGGTTTTCTTTTTCTCCTGACAGAACAAATCCTAGTGCAGATTACGGGAGTTATCGATGATTGATATGATGTTGAACCAAAAACTGGTATTCGGCCTGATCGGCGGTCTGGGCCTTTTCCTGTTCGGCATGAAAACCATGTCCGAAGGCCTGCAGAAGGTTGCCGGTGACCGGATGCGCAAGATTCTGGCAGCTCTTACCAACAACCGGATTGTCGGCACGCTGGTCGGTATTGCCGTGACCGCCATCATTCAGTCGTCAAGCGCGACAACGGTCATGGTGGTCGGCTTTGTCAATGCCGGTCTGATGTCACTTGTCCAGTCGATCGGTGTTGTCCTGGGAGCAAACATCGGCACAACGATCACGGCCCAGCTAATCGCCTTCAAGATCACCAAGTTCGCCCTGCCGGCGATTGGCATAGGGACGGGCTTCAAGCTCTTCTCCAAAAACAAGAAGTACGCTTATTTCGGCGAGATCCTGCTTGGCTTCGGTCTGCTCTTCTTCGGCCTGGAGATCATGACGGACGCCTTCAAGCCGTTGCGGGGAAGCGCCGAATTTCGAGACATGTTCGCAGCAGTAGGCGACAACCACCTTCTCGGCGTATTTATCGGTGCCGTCTTGACCATGGTCGTGCAAAGCAGCAGCGCGACCATGGGGATCACTATTGCCCTGGCATCAAGTGGCATTCTCTCTTTCGAGGCCAGCGTCGCGCTGATCCTCGGCGAGAACATCGGCACGACGATCACTGCCAACCTCGCCGCGATCGGCACCAACCTCGCCGCACGTCGGACCGCGCTTGCACATTTTCTTTTCAACTTCATCGGCGTTTGCTAC
Organism: Desulfuromonadales bacterium; assembly: GCA_041611575.1. Classification (GTDB taxonomy): domain Bacteria; phylum Desulfobacterota; class Desulfuromonadia; order Desulfuromonadales; family BM103; genus JBFIMV01. Next base: position 12,938 of record JBFIMV010000025.1, read on the forward strand.
ATGCTGATATTTTTCACCTTCTTCCTCTCCTTTATTTCCTCCATAACCCCGGGCGAGGCTGATTTCGTCATCCAGACCCAGGAACAGGCAGCGAGAATGGGCGGTGGAATTGGTGACAAGCCCTACATCGCCCGGCATATCGCCAACACCCATACGATGTTCAACATCATCAACACCATCATCTTC
>JBFIMV010000026.1:0-12987 GCA_041611575.1 Desulfuromonadales bacterium
AGGCAAACGCCGCGAACAGCCATGTCTGCAGATGCGCCGGGATGTCGAGCTGGGCGAAGTGTGCGATGCTGAAGCCGTTTTCGAAAGGCACGCCGGCCTTGAGCGAGAAGTAGTAGACATAGATGATGGCCACCAGCATCAGCAGGGAGCCGACCGCGGTGAACAGGAAGAACTTGATCGCCGCGTAGATGCGGTTCTTGCCGCCCCAGATGCCGATCATGAAGTACATCGGCACCAGCATCAGCTCCCAGAAGACGTAGAAGAGGAACAGGTCGAGGGCGATGAAGGCGCCGAGCATGCCGGTCTCAAGGAGCAGCGCCAGGGCCATGAAACCCTTTACATTCTTGTCGACCGCGTGCCAGGTGGAGAGCACGGCGATCGGCATGATGAAGGTTGTCAGCAGGACCAGCCAGAGGCTGATGCCGTCGATGCCGACATGGTAGTTCATCTGGAAGTACTGACCGATGCTGATCCAGTTGGCAAACTCCGTGTAGTGCATCGCCGACGAAGTCGCGAAGACATCGTCGAAGGCCAACGGCAGGCTGATCAGGAAGACGATGATCGTCACGATCAGCGTCACCGTCTTGATCAGGCGGTCGGCTTCCCGGGGGAGGAAGAGGACGATCATCATCCCCACCAGCGGGAAAAAGGTCATCAGGCTCAAAAGATGGTCAGTCATGGGTCCTTGCTCCTTATATCAACGCTTGAACGTTCTACCCTAGTTGAGGATAAAAATGGCCAACATGACCACCGTGCCGAGCACCATGGTCAGGGCATAATTCTGGAAAAGACCACTCTGCGTGTGCCGCAGCGTCGCAGAGATGGCGCCGATCAAGCGGGCGAGTCCATTGACGATGCCATCGATCACACTGACGTCGAAGCCCCTCCAGCAGAAGATGCCGAGCTTCTTGGTGCTGTTGACGAACAGGACATCGTAGGCCTCGTCGACATACCACTTGTTGAACACAAGGCGATGCAGCTGAGCGAACTTGCCGGTGAATTTGCCGGGCAGCTCGGGTTTCTTGATGTACATCACGGTGGCGATGGCGATGCCGATAAGGGCAACGACGACCGAGAAGACCATCAGGCTGATCTCGGTGCTGGCCGTACCATGAGCGGCGATGTTATGCAGCTCCTGGGAGTGACGGAAGACCGGTGCAAGGAAAGTATCCAGCTTGTTGCCGACATGGAAAAAGTCGATGGCGTGCGGGATACCCAAGAAACCACCGACCGCGGCCAGAGCGGCGAGCACGACCAGCGGCAGGGTGATCACCCAGGGCGACTCATGGACATGGTCCTTGGCCTTGGCGTGGGTCTTCTGCTCGCCGTAGAAGGTCATGTAGAGGCAGCGGAACATGTAGAAGGCGGTCATGCAGGCGGCGATGACGGCGATCCCCCAGACCAGCAGGTTGCCGCGCGTCGAAGCGAAGGCCCACCAGAGGATCTCGTCCTTGGAGAAGAAGCCGGAGAAGAACGGCAGGCCGGCGATCGCCAGGCACGAGACCAGGAAGGTGCCGTGGGTCCAGGGCATGAACTTGCGCAGGCCGCCCATGTTGCGCATGTCCTGCGGGTCGTCATGCAGGTGCGCATGGTGCAGGGCGTGGTGCATGGCGTGGATCACCGAGCCGGAGCCGAGGAACAGGCAGGCCTTGAAGAATGCGTGGGTCATCAGGTGGAAGATGCCGGCGGTGAAGGCGCCGACGCCCATGGCGATGAACATGAAGCCGAGCTGCGAGACGGTCGAGTAGGCCAGCACGCGCTTGATGTCGTTCTGGGCGAAGCCGATGCTGGCGGCGAAGATGGCGGTCAGGGCGCCGACCAGGGCGACCACGGCCATGGTCGTCGGGCTCATGGCGAAGAGGACGTTCATGCGGCCGATCATGTAGACGCCGGCGGTGACCATGGTGGCGGCATGGATCAGCGCGGAGACCGGGGTCGGGCCCTCCATGGCGTCGGGGAGCCAGGTGAAGAGCGGCAGCTGGGCCGACTTGCCGGTGGCGCCGAGGAAGAAGCAGAGGGTCGCGACGGTGGTCACGCCGATGCCGAGGACCATGTCCCCGGAGAGGAGATGGGCGTTCTCGCTGATCTCGACGAAGTTGACCGTCCAGACATCGTGCTTGCTGCCGAGGGCCCAGAAGATGGTGAAGAGGCCGAGCAGGAAGCCGAAGTCGCCGACGCGGTTCATGACGAAGGCCTTCTTGGCGGCATCGCCAGCGCTCTGCTTCTCGAAGTAATAGCCGATCAGCAGGTAGGAGCAGAGACCGACGCCCTCCCAGCCGACGAACATCACCAGGGCATTGTTCCCCAGGACCAGCATCAGCATGGAGAAGACGAACAGGTTCAGGTAGCTGAAGAAGCGGTAGAAGCCCTCTTCGCCGTGCATGTAGCCGATGGAGTAGAGATGGATCAGCGAGCCGACGCCGCAGACCACCATCAGCATCACCGCGGAGAGCGGGTCGAGCAGGAAGCCCCAGTCAACCTGCAGGCTGCCGACCGTCATCCACGAAGCGACAACCTGCTCATGCGACTTGACCGAGTCCCCGAGCAGCTGGATGAAATACTTGCAGGAGACCAGGAACGACAGGAAGACCGCACCGGTGCCGATGGCGCCGATGAGCTTCTCGTTCTTGATGTACCGCTTGCCGAGCAACCCGTTGATGAGCGCGCCGATCAGCGGGAAGAAGGGGATGAGCCACAATTTATCGTACATCTATCTCTCCTCCGAGCGAAGTAGGCTTCTTTGGAAAAGTGGGCGTGATTCGCTCACCATTTCAGCATGTTGATCTGATCGACCTCGATCGACTCACGGTTCCGGTAGAAAGTGATCATCAGGGCCAGACCGACGGCCGCTTCGGCCGCTGCCACCGCCATGACGAAGAACACGAAGATCTGGCCATCCATGCTTTGCAGATGCTTCGACAGGGCGATAAAGGTCAGGTTGACCGAGTTGAGCATCAGCTCGATGCACATGAAGATCACAATCGCATTGCGCCGGGTGAGAACACCGTAGGTCCCCATGGCGAACAGGATCGCAGCAACGCCCATGTAGTGGTAAACGCTTATCATTGGTTATCTCTCCCGTAGTCCGCTACGCTTAAACTTCTTTTTTGGCGAGAACCACCGCGCCGACAATCGCCACCAACAGAAGGACCGAGGCAATTTCGAAGGGCAGCAGGAACTCGGTGAACATGGTCTGGCCGATCAGTTCGGTATGGCCGACGGATTGCACCATGTAGGACGTGATGTCCCCTTCGGCGCCGGTCACCCGGCCGCGCTTGAGGAAGTAAACCAGGTTGAACAACACCAGGATGCTGGCCAGGCTGGACCAGACGATGCCCTGCGTATAGCGCTTGCGCGCCGCGGTTCCGAGGTTGAGAAGCATGATGACGAACAGGATCAAAACCATGATCGCCCCGGCGTAGACCATGATCTGCACCGCAGCCATGAAGGGCGCATTCAGCATGACGTAGAAGATCGCCAGGCAGAAGAAGGTGTTGACCAGGCCCAGGGCGCTGTTGACAGGGCTTTGACAGCGGATGACCAGCAACCCGGACACCACGGCAACCAACGCGACCAGATAGAAAAAGATAATCTCCATGACTTCGACGCTCCTCCTGGCTTACTTCAGCAGCCGCTGCTTGGTAAATTCAAAATCTTCACGCGTGTAATTGGCCAGTTCATAGGCGCCTGTCATCTCGAGCGCTTCTACCGGGCAGGCCTCGACGCAGTAACCGCAAAAGATGCAGCGCAGCAGGTCGATGGTGTAGACCCGCGGGTACTTCTCGCCCTTCTCGTTTTCAGCCGATTCCACCGTGATACACTTGGCCGGACAGACCGTCGGGCACAGGTAGCAGGCGACGCATTTCTCGCGGTCCTGGGTCGGTACCAGGCGGTGAAGGCCACGGAAGCGAGCGGACGGCTTGAGCTTGACTGCCGGGTACTGCACGGTCGTCGAATGCCCCGGCAGCAGGTGTTTGAAGGTGATGCTCAGACCTTTGGCAAATGCTTTGAACATGATCTTGACCTCTTGATAACGGTTTATTGCAGGATCACGACCACGAGGCCGGTAATCACGACATTGGCCAGGGCCAGGGGGATCAGGACTTTCCAGCCCATGCGCATCAGCTGGTCGTAACGCACGCGGGGGAAGGTGGCGCGCAGCCAGATGAAGAAGAACATCAGCGCGAAGATCTTCGCCAGCAGCCAGACGAAGCCCGGGACCGCCTGCAGGATGCCGATGTTCAGGGGCGCGCTCCAGCCGCCGAGGAACAGGGTGGCGGCAATCGCCGCGATGACGATCATGTTGGCGTATTCCGCCATGAAGAACAGGGCGTACTTCATGGAGGAGTACTCGGTGCAGAAACCGGAGACGAGCTCGCTCTCGGCTTCAGGCATGTCGAAGGGGGTGCGGTTGATCTCGGCCAGGCCGGTGACGATGAACAGGCCGAACGCCAGGGGCTGGGTGAAGACATACCAGTTCGGCACGAACGAGCACACGCCCCAGAGCGGCGCCTGCTGCAGAGTGACGATCTCGCGCAGGCTCAGCGTCTGGGTCAGCATGAAGACCGCGATGATCGTCAGGCCGGCGGCGAGTTCGTAGGAGACCATCTGGGCCGAGGCGCGGATGCCGCCGAGCAGCGAGTACTTGCTGTTGGAGGACCAGCCGGCGAGCACGATGCCGTAAACCCCGAGGCCGGCGAACGCCAGGATGTAGAGGACGCCGACGTTCAGGTCGGTGATCTGCTGCGGCACCATGAAACCGAACAGCTTGACGTCAGGGCCGAAGGGGATGACGGCCACGGTGATCAGGGCGGGGACCAGGATCATCATCGGCGCCAGGAGGAAAGGAACCCTGCTGGCCTGAGTCGGAATAATGTCTTCCTTGAAGAACAGCTTGAGACCATCGGCAATCGGCTGCAAAAGGCCATGCCAGCCGGTACGCATCGGTCCGAGGCGGGTCTGCATGTGGCCGATGATCTTGCGCTCGCACCAGGTGGCGTAGGCTACGATCAGCATGGTCACGGTGAAAACCACCAGCAGTTTCAGCAGCATGATCCCGACGAAAATCAAGGGACTATTTGAGAGGCTCAGCATTTCAGGCGTCATGATCTTCCTCTTCCTCGTATCAGATTGATCTTAGTCTTCCGAAATATTCACATCGGCCGCCGCGCAGGGCGCCGCCGTCGGGTGCACGATCCCGGTTTTACTTGCCCACCTTGACCGGCACTGCGGCCTCGCCCAGGTAGAGACGGTTGATCTGGGCCTCGGCGAAGTGGTAGGGGGCGAACAGCACACCCTTCGGCAGGCGATTGCCTACCTTGACCTTGAGCTTCAGGGCGGCGCCGTTGCCGGTCACCGTCAGCAGGTCGCCATCGACCACGCCAAGTCCCTTTGCATCTTCCCGGCCGAGTTCGACATACGGCTCGGAGAGGACCGCCATCGGCCCCTTGGCCTTGGTCGACACGGTCCCGCTGTGATAAAGCGCGCTGCCGGTCACCAGCAGGAATTCCTCTTCGATGTCAGCACCGCCGCCGACCGGAACCAGTTTGCGGCAGGCAGGCTGCAGCGTCTCACCGCCCCATACGGCCCCTTGCGGGCCGATGGCGTCGAAGCTGATGCCGCTGTAGGCAGGGGCAATCTTGCCGATTTCGGCGAAGATGGCGGCCGGCCCGGTGAAGCTCAGGCTGCTGCCGAGTTTTCCGGCCAGGGCGGCGAAGATCGCAGCGTCGGTACGTGCCTCACCCGGGCTGGAAACTCCCTTGCGGACTCGCTGGATGCGTCGCTCGGCGTTGGTGAAGGTCCCGTCTTTTTCGGCGAAGGAGGCCGCCGGCAGGACCACGTCGGCCTGCTGGGCCGTCGGTGACAGGAAGATGTCCTGTACCACCAGGAACGGCACCTGATCAAGGGCCTTGGCGACCTGATCGCGATCGGCATAGCTGCTCAGGGGGTCTTCGGCGATCACATACAGGGCATCGAGCTTGCCTTCGGCCGCAGCCGCCAGCATCGCCTTTGCGCCGAGACCCTTGCCCTGCGGCAGGATGCCGAGGTCGATGGCGCCCTGGCTGTTGGACTTCTCACCGCAGAGGTAGAGTCCGCTGCCTTCGCGGCCGGGGATGCCGGCCAGCAGGGCCAGGTTGGCGGCCGCCGTGGCCAGTTCCTTGCTGAGTCCCTGATAGGGGAGACCGTACGCCAGCAGGATGGCGCTGCGCTTGGCGGCGGCAAGTTGCCGGGCAGCCGCCTGCAAGGCTTCTGCGGCGACACCGGTGCGTTCGGCGACCTGCGCCGGGCTGAAATCGGCCAGTGACGCCTTGAGGGCATCAAGGCCCTCGAGACCCTCGGTCCTGGCGAGACCTTCGTCGAGCAGGACGCGCGCCATGGCGTTGAGGACATCGAGTTCGAGGCCGGGTTTGCTCAGCAGCGTCTTGGACCGGGGCAGCTTGCTCAGCTTGCCCTTCTTGTCGGCCAGCACGAACAGCTGCGCCTCGTTGCGGCGGATCGCCTGATTGACCACCATGCCGACCACCGGGTGGGTTTCGTAGAAGTCCGAGCGGATCGCCAGGACCACGTCGGCGCTCTCGATCTGCGGGAAGGTCGCGGTGGAAGCAGCAACGCCCAGGGTCTCAACCAGGCCTTCGGTGACACCCTTGTAACATTCGCCACCGGAGTGGTCGAGGTTCTCCGTACCGAGGGTCTTGGCAACCTGCTTGAGCAGGAACAGTTCTTCATTGGTCAGGCGGGCACCGGTGAGCAGGCCGGCCCCCTGGCCCTTGTGCGCCTTGGCAAGGCCGTCGGCGACGACTTGCAACGCTTCGTCCCAGCTGGTTTCGACCAGCGCGCCGTCCTTGCGGACCAGCGGCTTGGTCAGGCGCTCTTCATGGTTCACATAGGAGTAGCCGAAGCGCCCGCGGACGCAGAGGTTGCCGTCATTGACGCCGATCTTGTCGTTGAAGCGGATCGTCTCGACCTTGTTGCCGAGTACGCCGAGGGTCACGGTGCAGCCGTTGCCGCAGTAACCGCAGACCGAATCGACCTCCTTGAGCTGCCAGGGGCGCGCCTTGAACTTGAACGGCCGCGGCAACAGGGCGCCGACCGGGCACATGGAGAGGCACTGGCCGCAGAACTCGCAGTTGAGGCCGCGGTCGTAGGCGGTGGCGATCTTGGTTTCGAAGCCGCGATTGATAAACGAATAGGAACCGTAGCCGACGATTTCGTCGCAGACGCGCACGCACTTGCCGCACAGCACGCAGCGGTTCATGTTGCGCTCGATCAGCGGGTTGACTTCGTCGGTCGGCAGGTCGAACTTCTCGCCTTCGAAGCGATTTTTGATCGACTCGAACTCGTAGGCCAGGTCCTGCAGGTCGCACTCGCCGCCCTTGTCGCAGACCGGGCAGTCGAGCACATGGTTGACCAACAGGAACTCCATCACGGTCTTGCGGACCTTCTTGATCTCGTCTGACGAGCTGGTCACCACCATGCCTTCGCTGACCGGCGTGGTGCAGGCGGGAATCAGGCGACCCTTCATCTGCTCGACCTGCACCAGGCAGAAGCGGCAGGCGCCATAGGGCATCAGTTTCTTGGCGTAGCAGAGCACCGGAATGTTGACCCCGGCCTCCTGCGCAGCCTCGTAGATTGTCGCCGTCTTGCTGACAGAGATCTGTTTGCCATCGATCGTCAGGTTAACCATCTTGTCCTCGTATCGTCAGTGAAATCGTCTATGCGCTATTCAATGGCCATGAAGCGGCAGGCATCGTAGCAGGAGGTGCACTCGGTGCACGCTTCGCGGTCGATCACCGCGACCTGGCCCTTTTCCCAGGCGATACAGTCGACCGGGCAGACTTTCGGGCAGATGCCGCACTTCTTGCACTTCTCCTCGATGACGCGGAAGTGCAGCAAAGGCTTGCAGCTGTGCGAAGGGCACTCCTTCTCGTTGATATGCGTCTCGTACTCGTGACGGAAGTAGCGAATGGTGGAGAGCACCGGATTGGGCGCCGTCTGACCGAGACCGCAGAGCGAGCTCTTCTTGATGTCGTAGGCCATGTCTTCGAGCAGCTCGATGTCGCCTTCACGCCCGTTGCCCTGGGTGATCCGCTCAAGGATCTCGAGCATGATCTTCAAACCTATGCGGCAGGGGATGCACTTGCCGCAGGACTCAACGCGGGTGAAGTTGAGGAAGAAGCGGGCGATGTCGACCATGCAGGTCGTCTCGTCCATGACGACCAGACCGCCCGAACCCATCATGGCGCCGGCCTTGATCAGCGAGTCGTAGTCGACCTGGGCGTCCAGGGCCTCGGCCGGCAGACAGCCGCCCGAAGGGCCGCCGGCCTGCACCGCCTTGAACTTGCGGTTGTTGAGGATGCCGCCGCAGACGTCGTAGATGACTTCCTTCATGGTGGTCCCGGCAGGGACCTCGACCAGGCCGGTGTGCTTGACCTTGCCGGTGAGGGCGAAGATCTTGGTCCCCTTGGTCCCTTCGGTGCCGATCGAGCTGAACCAGTCGGCGCCATTGTAGAAGATGTAGGAGACGTTGGCGAAGGTCTCGACGTTGTTGATATTGGTCGGCTTGCCCCACAGGCCGCGCACCGCCGGGAACGGCGGGCGGGGGCGGGACATGCCGCGTTCACCTTCGATCGAGGCCATCAGCGCGGTCTCTTCGCCGCAGACGAAGGCGCCGGCGCCGGCCTTGATGCGCATGTCGAAGGCGAAGCCGAGCCCCATGCAGTCCTTGCCGAGATATCCCTTCTCGTAGCAGGTGTCGATGGCTTTCTGCAGGCGCTTGATGGCCAGCGGATATTCGGCGCGGCAGTAGACGTAACCGAACTTGCAGCCGATGGCGTAGGCGGCGATCATCATCCCTTCGATGACGCCGTACGGGTCGCCTTCGAGGACCGAGCGGTCCATGAACGCCCCCGGGTCGCCTTCGTCGGCGTTGCAGATCAGGTATTTTTGATCGCCGGGGGTCGCTTTGCAGAAGGACCACTTGACGCCGGTCGGGAAGCCACCGCCCCCACGACCGCGCAGGCCGGACTTCTTGACTTCCTCGATGACCTCTTCGGGTTTCATGGTCACGGCCTTCTTGATGCCGGTGAACCCCTTGTGGGCGATGAAGTCATCGAGACTTTCGGCGTCGATGGTGCCGCAACGCGAGAAGATGATGCGCTGCTGCTTCTCGAGGAACTGGTTATAATACTTGCCGGCGACCTTCTTCGCCACGGGCTCGTTCTTGAGCATGTGCTCTTCGACGATCTGCGGCACCAGGTCGGCGGTCACGAAATCGTAGGTCACGGCCTCCTGGCCGGGGAGCAGGATATCGACAAGGACGTCGTTGGCGCACAGACCGCGGCACCCGGTCTTCTTGATATCGCAGCGTTTGCCGACCTTGGCTTCGACACCCTGCCTGGCGAACTCGGCTTCGAAAGCGTCGATGACACTCTGGGCGCCGGAAGCGAAGCCGCCGGTGCCGGTACAGACAAGAACTTGAATATTTTCAGCTGTTTCGGCCATAAAACCCTCGGTCGGTTATCAGTCCATCTGCTGGTATTTTTGGATGACTTCGTCGGTCTTCTGCACCGTCAACGAGCCATAGGTGCCATCGTTGACCATGATGACCGGCGCCATGCCGCAGGCACCGATGCAGGCCACGTATTCGGCAGTGAACTTGAGGTCTTCGGTGGTCTCGGCATGGCCGACGCCAAGGCGGTCCTTGATGACATCGGCAATGCGGCCGGCGCCCTTGACGTGGCAGGCGGTCCCCATGCAGACGCGGATGATGTACTTGCCGCGCGGCTCGAGATGGAACTGTGCGTAAAAGGTGAGCACCCCGTAAATCTGGCTGGTGTAGATGTTCAACCGCTCGGCGGTCAGGTGCACGGTCGGCTCGGGGATGTAACCGTAAAACTCCTGGATCTCCTGCAGCGCCGGCATCAGCGCGCCGGGGAAATCGACGTACTTGTCAAGGATCTGGTTGGCCCCCGTCAGGTCGATCTCTTCTTGAACTGTGGTTTCGACTGCCTCACTCATGATCTGTGCCTCACTCCACGCAGGTTGATTAGCGGTCGATCTCGCCAAGGACGATATCCAGGGTCCCGATGACCGCGACCACGTCGGCGATCATGGAGCCTTCGCACATCTTCGGCAAGGCCTGGAGGTTGATGAAAGACGCCGGGCGGATCTTCATGCGGTAGGGGCGCGCCGAGCCGTCCGAGACGAGATAGTAGCCGACCTCGCCCTTCGGGTTCTCGACGCCGACGTAGACCTCGCCGGCTTCGGGCTTGAAGCCTTCGCTGATGATCTTGAAGTGATGGATCAGGCCCTCGATGGTGTTGACCGTATCCTGCTTGGGCGGCAGCACGATCTTCGGCGCATCGGCCAGGATCGGGCCGGGCTTGAGCTTGTCGAGTGCCTGGTGGATGATCTTGCAGGACTCGCGCATCTCCTTGAGACGTGCCACGTAACGGGCCCAGGTGTCGCAGCCGTCTTCAACGATGACGTCGAAGTCGTAGTTTTCGTAGCCGCAGTAGGGCTGGTCGCGCCGCAGGTCCCAGTCGACGCCGGAGCCGCGCAGTGACGGGCCGGTCACGCCGAGATCGATGGCGTCTTCGGCAGAAATCACGCCGACCCCCTGGATACGCTTCTGCCAGATCTTGTTGCCGGTGAGCAGCCCTTCGTAGGTGGCGATGTGGCCGGGCATGTCGTTGACGAACTTGCGGATCCGCTCCTCGATGCCGGCAGGCAGGTCGGCCGAGAGGCCGCCGACGCGGAAATAGTTGGAGGTCATGCGCGCGCCGGAGATCTCTTCGTAGAAGTTCATGATCTCTTCGCGCTCGCGGAAAGCGTAGATGAACACGGTCATGGCGCCGATATCGAGCGCATGGCACGCCAGCCAGACCAGGTGGCTCTTGAGACGGGTCAGCTCGGCGAGCAGCACGCGCACCACCTGGGCACGCTCGGGGATCGCGTCGGTGATGCCGAGCAGCTTCTCCACGGCGAGCACGTAGCCGAGGTTGTTGTGCATCGGCGCCAGGTAATCGAGACGGTCGGTCAGGGGCAGCACCTGGTGGTAGGTCCGGTGCTCGGCCAGCTTTTCAACACCGCGGTGCAAAAAGCCGATATGCGGCGTGGCTTTCTTGACCACCTCGCCGTCCAGTTCCAGGACCAGCTGCAAAACCCCGTGGGTGGAAGGGTGCTGCGGGCCCATATTGATGGTCATGGTTTCATAATTCGCCATAATTCAGCCTCGTCTGTGATTCAGGAAAGCCTTGGTTTGCGCTTCGGGGGAGAACCTTACTGCAAACGGCCCTGGTAAGGTTCGCGATCGGGACCCTGCACCGGGTAATCCTTGCGCAGCGGGTGCCCTTCCCAGTCGGCCGGCATCAGGATGCGACGCAGATCGGGATGGTTGTTGAACGAAATGCCCATCAGGTCCCAGCACTCGCGCTCCAGCCAGTTGGCCGTCGCCCAGACGCCGCTCACCGTGTCGATACGGGCGTCCTTCTCTTCCACCGGGGCCTTGACGCGCAGGCGGGTGTGTGTGCCGATGCTATAGAGATGGTAGACCACCATGAACCTCGGGGCCTTCCCCAGGTAATCGACGCCACAAAGGTCGGTCAGGAAGTTGAAGCCGGCGTCCTTGAGGAAGGTGCAGACAGCGACAATCTCCTCTTTCTTGACGACCACGGTGGTCTCACCGCGAAATTCGCTCACCTCGAGCACCGTGTCACCGAACTGGGCCTTCAGCTTGTCAACAGCAGCCTGTACACTCATAACGGTTGCATCCTGTCTATCTGGGTTAATTTCGCTATCGATCGAACGGCGTCGCGGCTCAGCCGTTGATCCGCTCGCCCACGCCGATGGCGGCCCCGAAGGAGTTGCGCTCCTTCATGATCTTTTCCTGCAGCTTCATGATGGCGTAGAGCAGGCCCTCCGGACGTGGCGGGCAGCCCGGCACGTAAACATCGACCGGCAGGTACTCGTCGACCCCCTGGACCGTGCTGTAGGTATCGAAGATACCGCCCGAACAGGCACAGGCACCCATGGCGATGACATAGCGCGGCTCGGGCATCTGCTCATAGACGGTCTGGATGACCGGCAGCATTTTCTTGGTGACCGTGCCGGCAATGACGATCACGTCAGCCTGGCGCGGCGAAGCGCGGAAAAGAACGCCGAAACGGTCCAGGTCGAAACGGGCCGCGCCGGTCGCCATCATTTCAATCGCACAGCAGGCGAGGCCAAAGGTCAGCGGCCAGAGGGAGCTGGCCCGGGACCAATTGACGATTTTGTCAAGGGACGTGGTAATAACGTTATTACCCAGGGTTTCCTCTACTCCCATTCCAGAGCTCCTTTTTTCCAGACATATACGTAACCGACGAGAAGGATCAGGATAAAGACACCCATCTCCAGGAAGCCGAACATCCCGAGGCGCTTGAACATGACCGCCCAAGGATACATGAAGACCACCTCGATATCGAAGACGATGAAGAGCATGGCGATGACGTAGAACTTGATCGAGAAACGCTCACGTGCCGAGCCGACCGGCGGCATGCCGCACTCGTACGGGGAGAGCTTGACGGCAGAAGGCTTTTTCTCCCCGACCAGCCGCGAAAAAACGACCGAACCGATAGAAAAACAGACGGCAATGACGATCAGGGTGAGAATCGGTAGATAACTATCCAGCATCGAATGGTCCTCCTGCCAGGTGAGATTACGAAATCGCAGGCCGCAGGTATGGCGTCGCGGCGGTTTGGCCGACAGCAAGTTAGGATAAATACACCGTACTTGTCAAGGAAAAAATACTGTATACAGTGTGCAGTTTGAAGACCTAGAAACGCCCATGTTATGCGGCTTTGAGGGAGATCGTGCCGTCAAACAGAAAAGACATCAAAAGGCTCGGAAAACAGGTCTCTTAAGGGCAATTAATCCCCTATCGGAGCGTGTCGGAAAGGAATGTTTGAGGCCTCGGTTACCGCTTGCGGGCGTCGAAGCGGTTCATGC
>JBFIMV010000027.1:0-12399 GCA_041611575.1 Desulfuromonadales bacterium
CGAGGATGGCGTCGATCTTGGCCGGCGCGCCGGTCACCTCGATGGTGTAGGAGCGCGGGGTGACGTCGATCACCTTGCCGCGAAAGATATCGGCGATGCGCAGCACTTCGGCGCGGGTCTCCTCCTCGGCGGTGACCTTGATCAGGCCGAGCTCCCGCTCCACGTAGTCCTGCCCGGTGAAGTCGATCACCTTGATGGTGTCGATCAGCTTGTTGAGCTGCTTGTTGATCTGTTCGAGGATGCGGTCATCGCCGCTGGTGACGATGGTCATACGCGAGATGGTCGGATCCAAGGTCGGTGCCACCGACAGGCTTTCAATATTGAAACCGCGGCCGGAGAAGAGTCCGGACACGCGCGAGAGCACACCGAATTCATTCTCCACCAGTACGGAAATTGTATGTCGCATTACAAAACTCCTATTAAATGATCGTTGTCAGGTATCTCGGACGATCAAGCCGTCCTCAGCAACATTTCATTGAGCCCGGCGCCCGCGGGGACCATGGGCATGACGTTCTCCTCACGTGAGATCTTGAACTCCATGATGACCGGTCCGGGCGTCTCAAAGGCTTCCTTGATAACGCCTTCGACTTCACCGGGCTTGGTGGCACGCAGCCCGGTCGCGCCATAGGCTTCGGCCAACTTGACGAAATCGATCGGCAGCTCCATGCAGGTCTGGCTGTAGCGCTTGTCGAAAAAGAGCTGCTGCCACTGTCGGACCATGCCGAGAAAACCGTTGTTGAGGATGGCGATCTTCACCGGCAGACGGTACTGCACCAGCGTCGCCAGTTCCTGGGAGTTCATCTGGAAGGAGCCGTCGCCGGAGATATCGATCACCTGGCGCTCGGGAAAGGCTGCCTGGGCGCCGAGCGCCGAAGGGAGGCCGTACCCCATGGTGCCGAGTCCGCCCGACGAGAGGAAGGTGCGCGGCTGCACGAAATCGAAGAACTGGGCGGTCCACATCTGGTGCTGGCCAACCTCGGTGGTGACGATGGCATCGTCCTTGGAGAGTTCACGCAGCTTCTCGATGACATACTGCGGCTTGATCTCCTTCTTCGACTGCTTGTAGCTCATCGGCTGGGCCTTGCGCCAACCGGCGATCTCTTCGTGCCACGGCTTGAGGCGCTCCGTGGACTCCTTGAGCTCGTCGCCATGTTCGGTGAGTTTCTTGATGATCTTCTGCAGAACATCGCGCAGATCGCCGACGATCGGCAGGTCGACCCGCACGTTCTTCTTGATCGAGGTGGGATCGACGTCAACATGAATGATCTTGGCGTGCGGCGCGAAGGTGGCGATCTTGCCGGTGACACGATCGTCGAAGCGTGCTCCGAGGGCGATCAGCAGGTCCGAATTGGTCACCGCCATGTTGGCATAATAGGTGCCGTGCATGCCGAGCATCCCCAGTGACAGCTCATGCCTTTTCGGGAAGCTGGCCATGCCCATCAAAGTGGTGGTCACCGGTGCCTGGGTCATTTCGGCCAGTTCACGCAGTTCATCATGGGCATCGGTGAGCGAGGCGCCACCGCCGACATAGAGCACCGGCTGACGGGAGGCCAGGATCATCTTGGCGGCCTTTTCGATCATGCGGGTGTTACCGCTGTAGGTCGGTTTGTAACCGCGCATTTCAACCTTGTCGGGGTATTCGAACTTGGTCGTGGCGACCTGGACATCCTTGGGCAGGTCGATCAGCACCGGGCCGGGCCGGCCGGAGCGGGCAATGAAGAACGCCTTCTTGATGACCGTTGCCAGTTCCTTGATGTCCCTGACCAGGTAGTTGTGCTTGGTGACCGGCCGGGTGATGCCGATGATGTCGACTTCCTGGAAGGCGTCGTTGCCGATCAATGGTGTCGGCACCTGGCCGGTGATCACCACCAGCGGGATCGAATCCATGTAGGCGGTGGCGATCCCGGTGATGGTGTTGGTTGCTCCCGGGCCGCTGGTGGCGATGGCCACGCCGACCTTGCCGGTGGCGCGCGCATAGCCGTCTGCCGCGTGGACCGCGGCCTGTTCGTGACGGGTCAGGATGTGCTTGATCGGCGAATCCATGAGGTCATTGTAGATATTGATGACCGTGCCGCCAGGATAACCGAAGATCGTGTCCACGCCTTCCAGGGCCAGGCATTCCAGAAGGATTTTCGAACCTGTCAATTTCATGAAGCACTCCGCGGGTTGTTTTATGGTCTTGTTTGAATCGTTGAGTGCGCAACGCGCGTTGAACTGTTGAAGCGTTTCAACAATTCAACAATTCAACGGTTCTTTCACTTCACGCTTTACAGATCGCCCCGGTATTGGCCGAAGTGACCACCTTGGCATAGCGGGCCAGCCAGCCGGTGCGAATTTTCGGCTCCGGGGCGGTCCAGGCCGACTTGCGTCGGGCCAGATCCGCCTCGTCGACGAGGAGATCCAGACGACGCTTGGCGATGTCAAGGCGGATGCGGTCGCCGTCTTCGACCAGGGCGATCGGGCCGCCCTCCGCTGCCTCGGGGGAAATGTGGCCGATACACGGCCCGCGGGTCCCGCCGGAGAAGCGCCCGTCGGTTATCAGGGCGACACTGTCGCCCAGGCCGAGACCCATCAGGGTCGCCGTCGGAGCGAGCATCTCACGCATTCCCGGACCACCCTTGGGGCCCTCATAGCGTATCACCACCACGTCGCCGGCGACAACCTGGCCTCCCATGAGCGCCGCCATGGCGCCCTCTTCCGAATCGAAGCACCGGGCGGTGCCTTCGAAATACATCATCTTGTCCGAAACGCCGGACTGCTTGACAACCGAGCCAAGCGGCGCGAGGTTGCCAGAGAGGATCGCCAGCCCGCCTTCGGCACGCACCGGGCTGCCAATCGAATGGATCACCTGGTCATCGACCGAGGCCACGCTGTCGATGATCTGGCGAACGGTCGGGCCGGTCAGGGTCGGGTTGTCGTTGATCCTGTCGCGCAACTGGTAGAGGACTCCCGGCACGCCACCGGCGGTATCGAGGTCCTCCATGAAGTGCTTGCCGCCCGGGTTCATCGACGCCAGCTGCGGCGTCTCGCGGCCGAGACGGTCAAATTCCTCAAGGGGGAGATCGACGCCGGCTTCGTGGGCAATCGACAACAGGTGCAGGACGGTGTTGCTCGATCCGCCAAGGGCGAGGTCGACGCGGATGGCGTTTTCAAAGGCGGCACGGGTCATGATCTGCCGCGGGGTGATCTGCTCACGGACCAGGTCGACAATCCGCTCGCCGCTGGCGAACGCGATGCGGCGCTTCAGCGAGGAGACGGCCAGGGCGGTGCCGCAGCCCACCAGGCTCATGCCGAGGGCTTCCGTGAGGATCGCCATGGTGTTGGCGGTGAACAGCCCCTGACAGGAACCCGCAGTCGGGCAGGCCTTGTCTTCGCAGACCATGAGTTCCTGCTCGTCGATCACGCCGGCCTTGTACTGCGCCATCGCCTCGAAAGTGTCCGTCACGAAGGAAAATTTGCGGTTTTCCCTGCCGGCGCCGGTCATCATCGCCCCGGCGGTCACGACGATGCAGGGAATATCCAGCCGGGCAGCGGCCATCAGCATCCCGGGGGTGATTTTGTCACAATTGGTCAGCAGGACCAGGCCGTCGAGGCGGTGCGCTTCGGCGATCGATTCGACCATGTCGGCAATCAGCTCGCGCGTCGGCAGGGAGTAATGCATCCCCTTGTGCCCCATGGCGATGCCGTCACAGACTCCGGGGATGCCGAATATGAAAGCGTGGCCACCGCCGCTGTGGATGCCCTTCTCGATAAACCGCTCGAGGTCGCGCATGCCGGTGTGTCCGGGGATCAGATCGGTAAAAGATGAAGCTATGCCGATGAACGGCCGGCCCATTGCCTCCTGGGGAACTCCGGTACCCTTGAGAAGTGCCCGGTGCGGGGTCCGGTCAAAACCTTCGGTGATGGCGCTACTGCGTTTCTGGCTCATGATACTCATGCTCTCCTGGCCGTAACGGGGATAGGTCTGGTCATAATTATCACGTTTTATACAAGGGGAGCCGGCCGAGGTAAAGGTTAAAAAAACAAACAACGGGGCGTTCTCTTGCCTGACCAGGCAAAAGCGCCCCTAGAAAAGCACAGGGGCCGATCACTCTCGGCCCCTTTTTGTCTAACGATTCTATTATTGAGGACGGTATTCCCTGAGGAGTTCTTCCATCTCGTCCTTGCCAGCCAATTTCAGTTTCTGAATTTTTTTACGCTCGATTTCCTCTTCAGCCGAGAGGTAGCTCATTTCATCGTATTCCTGGAGTTTTTTCTCAAAAAGGATGTGTTCTTCGTGCAGCTTGCGAAACTTCGGATTCTCTTCACTCAGACGTTGGATCAGGGACTGGTCCTTCTCTGTCATGAGCACCTCCATAAGGGTAGAATGATCTGGGTTGCTTATTAAAAAAATAACGAAGGCCAACGGATATTGTCAACAGGAATTCCCTGATTTTTGCCTTTCTTGCCAATTCAGTTCTGCTTCGGACGGCCGCAGATATTCCGGCAGGAGTTCCTGCGGGGCCAGCCGGTTCCCGGACTCCCACTCCGCCAAGGCCAGGAGCGCCGCAGTTCCGGCCCGGGGATGATTCATCACGGCCGGCACAAAGTGCGCACGGTTCGCCATGCGACGCACGATAAGCGTCTTGTAGACGGTGGCGCCGCCGCCGACGAAGAGGACCTCGCCGGCCAGCTCATCCAGGAGCTTTTCGGGGGCGACGACACGCTCCTGCGAGACGGCTTTGGGGCGGCCCGCCTCCCAGGTGTAACAAGCGGTATAGACCTCTTTCTTGCGTGCATCGATCAGCGCACAGACCGGCATGCCGGCGAACGGCGTCTGCATGGCCAGACTCCGCAGGGATGACACCCCCAGCATGGGGCAACCGGCGGCCATGGCAAGGCCTTTGGCAGTCGCGAGACCGACCCGCAGACCGGTAAATGATCCCGGACCCTTCACAACGGCGACCGCATCGACACGCCCCATGGCGAGCCCTGTCTTGCGCAGAAGATCTTCGATCGCCGGCAGCAGCCATTCCGTCGGCGTGCCCGGAATGTCGAGGTTGATCTCCGCCAACAGCTTTTCCCCCGATGTCAGGGCCAGGCTTCCGGCGGGGACGGCCGTCTGAATGGTCAGGATTATCGGTTCCACGTCAGCTCCCGATGATACGCACAATGTCGTTGTAGAATGCCAGGACCATGAGCAGGATCAACAGAATCAGGCCGATCTGCTGAGCCCATTCGCGAGCGCGCAGGGAAATCGGGCGGCGAAAGACCAACTCAAACAGGTAGAAGAAGAGGTGGCCGCCGTCCAGTATGGGAATCGGCAGGAGGTTCAGTATCCCGAGTTGGATACTCAAGAAGGCGAGGACGCTGAGGATACTCGAAAGGTTCGTCTGGGCGGCCTGTCCGGCGATCTGCACGACCGTGATCGGCCCCCCGATATTGCTGGACGAGACGTGTCCGGCAAACAGCTTCTGTATGAAAACCAGGGTCAGTTCGATCAGCTCCATGGAACGGTCGGCGCCGGCCTTGATGGCCTGCCACAAGGGAAAGCGCTTGAACTCGGACGGCTGGTGCGGCGCAATGCCGACCAGGTAGTCGTTTCCGCCCGGTTGCTTGCGCGGGACGAGCGTCACACTGAGGCGCTCTTCCCCCCGGGCTATCTCGAAAACGGTCGGTTCGCCGCCGCTCAACTGGATCACATCCTTCAATTCGTACCAGGACAGGATCTGCTGACCGGCGATCGACACGATGCGGTCGCCCTCAAGAAGCCCGGCCTCCGCAGCCGGCATATCCGGGGCAAGCCCGCCAATAACCGGCTCCTGATGAGGGAGCAAACCGATCGACTGCAGCCCTTCCAGCGTGCCGTTTTCAGCCGCAAGGACAATTTCGTCCGTTACGCCGTCCCTCTCGATAGCGAAACGGACCGGCAACCCGGCACTGTTCACCAGCGCGGGGCCGGTGTCAGTCCAGGTCGCAACCGGCCGGTCGCTGATCGCAACGATGCAGTCACCGGCGCGGAAACCGGCAACCGCGGCTTCAGATTCCGGCACGACGTAACCGATGCAGGGAGGTTCATCAAGGTAGGTCGGCAGGTTGACGCCGACCAGATAAGCAAGCGGCAGGACGAGGAACGGCAGCACCAGGTTCATGATCGGCCCGGCAGCCACGATGGCCATGCGCCGCCCGACCGATTTGCCGGCGAAAGAGCGATGCTCTTCGGCCGGATCAAGCGTGGAGTCTTCTCCCTGATCACCGCCCCCTTCGCCAAGCATCTGCACATAGCCGCCGAGTGGAATGGCGCAAATCATGTACTCGGTCTCGCCCCATTGGCGAGAGACCAGCTTGGGCCCGAAACCGAGGGAGAACTTCAGTACCTTGACGCCGCAGTACTTGGCGACGCAGAAATGACCGAGTTCGTGGACGAAGACCAGGATGCCAAGCATGATGATGCCGGCGGCTATAGTGATCACGGGTAAGAAGCTCCTTGCATGTCTGCTATCTTTTCCAGCGCGACGCCGCGCGCCCAACGGTCTGCAGAGAGGACCCTCTCCAGGCTGTCGGCAGCGGTGATTTCATGCTGTGCCGCCACTGCGGCGATGATGCGCGGTATGTCGAGAAACCGGATCCGTTCCTGCAGAAAAGCTTCGACGGCCAATTCGTTCGCCGCGTTAAGGACCGCCGGAGCCGTACCGCCCTGCCTGATCGCTTCGTAGGCGAGACCCAGACAGGGGAAGCAATGGCTGTCCGGCTCGGCAAAGTGCAGCCTGCCGAGGCGACAGAGGTCAAGAGGCGGAAGGTCCAGGGGGAGCCTTTCCGGGTAGGACAGCGCATAGGCGATCGGCGTGGTCATGTCCGGAATGCCGAGCTGGGCCATCACGGCCCCATCAACATATTCTACCATCGAATGCACGATACTTTCAGGATGGATGTGCACGGCGATTCGATCGACAGGGAGACCGAACAGCCAATGCGCCTCGATCACCTCGAGACCCTTGTTCATCATCGTCGCCGAATCGATGGTGATCTTGCGGCCCATGGTCCAGTTCGGGTGAGCCAGGGCGTCCCGCGGCGTTACCTTCTGCAGATCGTCGAGCGACCAGCTGCGGAACGGACCGCCGGACGCCGTAAGGATCAGGCGGCGCACGTCGTTCCGCCGATGCCCTTCAAGAGACTGGAAAATGGCCGAGTGTTCGCTGTCGACGGGGAAGAGGCGGCCACCGGCCTCGGATACGGCGGACATGACCAATTCGCCGGCAACAACCAGGGTCTCCTTGTTGGCGAGCGCCACATCCCTCCCGGCCTGAATGGCAGCGAGCGTCGGCTCGAGGCCGGCGGCGCCGACAATCGCCGAGACGACCATGTCGGCGGGTGACTCGGCGGCGCAGGCGATCAAGCCGCTCATACCGTAGAGAACGCGCGGACCGTCATTGCCGAGTCGAACCCGCAGTCGGGCGGCGTTTTCCTCATCGGGTACGGCAACCATCTCGGGACGGTAACGGGCAATCTGGTCTTCGAGCAGGGCGAGGTTACGGCCGGCGGTGAGCGCAACGACCTTGAAGCGTTCCGGATGAGCCGCGACGATGTCAAGCGTGCTGACGCCGATGGAACCGGTCGAGCCGAGGACCGCAAGTCGTTTCATGCAAAAACCCAGACCGCGTAGTAATACGTCATCGGAAAGGCAAACAAGAGGCTGTCGAGGCGGTCCAGCATGCCACCATGACCGGGGATGAGCGTTCCCGAATCCTTGACACCGAAGCTGCGTTTCAGCAACGACTCCACCAGGTCGCCCAGCTGGCTGAACAGGCCGACGCCAACGCCGAGCAGCATCACATCAAGACCGTTCAGGCCGCTGAAGAAAGTGAGTTTCCCGATAAATGCGCCGAGCAGGCCCCCGGCAAGGCCGCCGATAGCCCCCTCGATACTCTTTTTCGGGCTGACCGCTTCGTAGAGACGTCGCCGCCCCCAAGTCTTCCCGACCAGGTAGGCGAGCGTGTCACTGGCCATGACGATCGCCAGAACGAGGAACACCCAGGCACGCCCTTCCGGCAGCATCCGCAACAACCCGGCATGCGCCAGCAGCAGGGGGACATAAATCAGACCGAACAGGCTGATGGCCATATCACGGCTGACAGCCTGCATTTCCCGGAATCGAAAGAGATAGATCAGAACAAGGCACAGGAAGGGAAAAACGACACTTGCCAGCATAACCTGCAATGTTGTCGAAAAGACCAGGCCGGCGCAGACGACCACGCCGCAGGCGACCGACAGTGAGGCTTCCAGCCGCCTGTCGTGTGGCAGGGCCATTCGGTAGAACTCATGCAGAGCCAGGGCGCTGACAACGCTCAACAAGCCGCCGAAAAGCTTTGCCCCGGAGTAATGGATGGCAAGAATCAGCAGCGGCAGGATAACCATTGCCGTCAGGATACGCTGTTTAATGGTCGGCCTCCTTGATTTGGCCACCGTTACCATCCATCTGCGCACCGGTCAGGCCGAAACGACGCTGCCGGCTGCCATATTCCTTCAGGGCGAGGTGGAGCTGGTCTGCGGAGAAGTCAGGCCAGAGCGTGTCGGTGTAATAGAGTTCGGCATAGGCGAGCTGCCAGAGCAGGAAATTGCTGATGCGCATCTCGCCGCTGGTGCGGATCATGAGATCCGGATCGGGCAGGCCCGCCGTATCCAGGGCGGCGTCGATCTGTTCCTCCGTCACCTCGGCAGGATCGAGGCGCCCCGCCGCGACCTCTCCGGCGATGCGCTTCATCGCCCGGGTGAGCTCATTGCGTGAGCCGTAGGAAAGGGCCAGGGTGAGCACCATGCGATCATTTCCAGCCGTCTGGCGGGCGACATCGTCCAGAATCCGGGCAATTGGGTCAGGCAGCCGGTCAAGCTCACCGATTGCCTGCAGTCGGATACCCCTGCCATGCAACTGGCTGAGCTCCTTCTTCAGAAAACTCCCCAGCAACCCCATGAGAGCATCCACCTCTTCGCGGGGCCGGCCCCAGTTTTCGGAACTGAACGCGTAGAGCGTCAGGTAGCGAATCCCCAGCGCCAGGCACTCGTCCACGATTGCCTGAACCGCCTCCACCCCCTTGCGATGACCAAGAAGGCGCGGCAAACGCCGCTGTTCAGCCCATCGGCCATTTCCGTCCATTATGATGGCGAGATGTGTCGGGATCCGCATAGACTCCACTTCCAGGGAGGTCATTCAGAATCGGCTCAAGGTATCACAACCGGAGCAAGCCGGGCAACCAGGAGAGAGTGGTGCCCGCATCAGCAGAAAGGGCGCCCTGCGGCGCCCTCTGGTTCAATCGACGATGGCATCGACCGGGCAGGTATCGACACAGGCCCGGCATTCGGTACAGTCTTCGCTAATCCGGTAGAACTCACCGTCTTCAACAATTGCATTGACCGGGCAGTAATCGACACATGTCCCGCAGGCAATGCATTCTTCCGTGATCTTCATACAACATACCTCCACATTCGCCCTGCGGAGCATCAGATTTCCATCAGGTCTTTCTCTTTTTCAGAGATCACCTTGTCGATGCGTGCGACGAAATCGTCCGTCAAGTCCTGAATCTCCTTTTCGCCACGTTTCAACTCGTCTTCGGAAATTTCCTTGTCCTTCTCGAGTTTTTTCAGCGAATCATTGGCTTCACGGCGGGTATTGCGCACGGCCACCTTGGCGTCTTCGCCCATGCGCTTGACGAGCTTGACCATCTCCTTGCGTCGCTCTTCGGTAAGCGGCGGGAAGATCAGGCGGATGAGCTGGCCGTCGGACGACGGGTTCAGACCGAGGTCGGACTTGAGAATCGCCTTCTCGATCTCCCCGATCAGGTTCTTTTCCCAGGGCTGGATGGTGATGAGCCTCGGCTCGGGAACCGCCAGGGCGCCCACCTGGTTGAGCGGCGTCGGCGTCCCGTAGTAATCCACCCGGATGTCGTCAAGCAATGAGAGCGATGCGCGCCCGGTGCGAACCTTGGCGAGGTCGCGCTTGAAAGACTCCAGGGCTTTGGCCATCCCTGCTTTGGCATTGGATTTGACATCGGCAGTCATGACATCATTCTCCTTTGACGAGAGTTCCTATCTGTTCGCCGCACACCACCCTCTGGATGTTGCCACGGGTGGTCAGGTCGAAAACGATGATCGGCAGCTTGTTATCCATACAGAGCGACGTCGCCGTTGAGTCCATGACCTGAAGGCCCTTCTTCAGCACGTCGAGGTAAGAGAGCTGGTCGAACTTGACCGCATCCATCACCTTGTTCGGATCGGCATTGTAAACGCCATCGACCTTGGTCGCCTTGAGGATGATTTCCGCGCCGATCTCGATTGCACGCAGGCTGGCGGCTGTGTCGGTGGTGAAAAACGGGTTGCCGGTACCGGCACCGAAAATCACCACGCGATTTTTTTCGAGGTGACGGACCGCCCGGCGACGGATGTAGGGTTCAGCGATTTCCTGCATCTCGATCGCCGACTGCACCCGGGTGATCACCCCGGCCTTCTCCAGTGCATCCTGAAGGGCCAGGCTGTTCATGACCGTGGCCAGCATCCCCATGTAGTCGGCGCTGGCGCGGTCCATGCCCATGGACGATGCGGCCACGCCACGGAAGATGTTGCCGCCGCCGATGACGATCGCCACCTGCACGCCGAGCTTGACGACCTCGCGAATCTCGACGGCAATGCCCCGGAGTATCTCCGGGTCGATGCCGTAGCCCTGTTGGCCGGCCAGTGCTTCACCGCTCAACTTCAGCAGAATGCGTTTGTAACAGGGTTGGTTCGCCATGAGCACTCCGATGACAGACTTGCGTTACTTGGTCATTGCGGCAACTTCTGCGGCGAAGTCATCTTCCTTCTTCTCGATGCCCTCGCCCAGCTGGAAGCGGGCGTAAGCGGCCAGCGACGCCTTGCCGCCGACTTCCTTGCCCAGAGCCTCGACAACTTTACCAACTTTCTGGTCAGTATCAATCACGTACACCTGTTCGACTAGGCAGGTTTCGCCGTAGAACTTGCTGATCTGCCCCTCGATGATCTTGTCGACGATGTTCTCGGGCTTGCCGCTCTCCAGCGCCTTGGCGCGCATGATGTCCTTCTCGCGGGCGATCACGTCGGCGGGGACGTCGCTGCGGGTGAGGTACTGCGGGCTGGCCGCGGCGACGTGCATGGCGAGCATGCGGGTGGTCTCGGCGACCCGCGCATCCGCCTTGTCGGCGTCGACCTGCACCAGGACGCCGATCTTGCCGGCGCCATGGATGTAAGCGGCGACGGCGCCGGCGGCGGTCTCGAGACGCGCGAAGCGGCGGATGTTCATGTTCTCACCGATCGTGGCGATCTGGTGGGTCAATTCATCACCCACGTTGCGGCCGGAACCCGGAAAGGCCAGAGCCTTGAGCGCTTCGACGTCGGCAGGGTTCTGTGCCAGGACAACTTCGGCGACGCCCTTGGCAAATGCCTGGAAGGCCTCGTTCTTGGCGACAAAGTCGGTCTCGGAATTGACTTCCACCAGGGCGCCGCAGGTGTCGCTGGCCGCAGCGACAATCATCCCCTCGGCTGCAATCCGGCCGGACTTCTTCGCTGCGGCGGACAGGCCCTTCTTGCGCAGCAGGTCGATCGCCTGCTCCATGTCGCCTGCCGCTTCCGTCAGGGCTTTTTTGCAATCCATCATCCCGGCGCCGGTCTTGGCGCGCAGGTCACTTACCATTTTTGCTGTAATCGTAGCCACCTTGAACCTCCTCTGCTCAACCCGGCATCCGGGTCTGTTATGTCTGAGAAAAAGGCGGCCGCAATGCAGACCGCCTTCTCGTTTTAAATTATTTCGGGAAATTAAGCTTCGGCAATCGGCTCGGCGTCAGCCGCAGAAGCAGCTTTCTTTTCCACCATCACGACCTCGGCAGCCTCTTCAGCCTGCTGGTCTGCGCCCTCGGCGTCGCTGCGCAGGTTTTCCTGGCGGGCAGCGCTGCCATCGGCACAGGCGTCGGCGATCTTCGAGGCAAACAGGCGGATGGCGCGAATGGCGTCATCGTTGCCGGGAATGATGTAGTCGATCCCCTCGGGGTCACAGTTGGTATCGACCACGGCGACCACCGGGATGCCGAGCTTGCGGGCTTCCTTGACGGCAATCTCTTCCTTGTTCGTGTCGACGATGAACACTGCGGCCGGCAGGCGGGTCATGTGCTTGATGCCGCCGAGGCTTTTTTCGAGCTTCTCTTTTTCACGCTCCAACTGCAGGACTTCCTTCTTGACCAGCAGGTCGTAGGTGCCGTCCTGGGACATGGTCTCGATCTTCTTGAGACGGTCGATGCTGCGCTTGATAGTCGAGAAGTTGGTCAGCATCCCGCCCAGCCAACGCTTGTTGACATAGTACTGGTCGGCGCGCAGGGCTTCTTCCATGATGGAATCCTGGGCCTGCTTCTTGGTGCCGACGAA
>JBFIMV010000028.1:0-12315 GCA_041611575.1 Desulfuromonadales bacterium
GAGTCCGACTCTGCCGCTTTCGCAGTCACCGCGGTCAATGACCTTCTGCAACAAGCGGCCGGGTTTTTCTCCGGCAAGTGTCTATGGTGGAGGGGGGAGGATTCGAACCTCCGAAGTCTACGACGGCAGATTTACAGTCTGCTCCCTTTGGCCACTCGGGAACCCCTCCAGGGGATCGCTATTTAATTTTTTGGGGTGCCCGGCCCCGGCAGCTCAATGGAGCTGGCGACAGGAATTGAACCCGCAACCTGCTGATTACAAGTCAGCTGCTCTACCTATTGAGCTACGCCAGCACAGGGGGCGTTTTATACAACAGCAACAGGCGAATTGCAAGGAAAATTTTCCACTTGTCTCTGCCGCCGTCACAAGTGCGCAGTTATATCCAATAAACCGCATCATGTCAAACAACAAAAACCGCAGCAGCGGGCAGCAGGCACTTTTTCCCTTGACAAATATGACGAAATTGGTTATGTATAGTCTACATAGAAACCCGTTCGGGGTGTCCTTCTCCCTCCTGAGGACACCCCACTTTTTTTGCCTGGCTCCTATCCCGCCAAACGGCGCCCAGCCATTCCCCAAATTCCAGCAAGCGCAGCGTTTTGCAGTGAGATTACCCCAAAATTAACGACAGCCTGCAAAACGCATGGCTGTCGTTAATCTGCACATCATATGCAAGCGGCGTATCAGTTGCGGCGCACGGTTGCCGATGCCAGCATCGCTTCGGCTCCCTGCTGCAGAACCGGATCCTCGCCGAAAACCGTTGAGTAGAGAAAGAACCAGGCCCGGTCGACGTAACCGATCACACCGATGAAAGTCACCACTTCTTCATGATGCCTGTAGGTCGCATCGAGTTGGGCAGCTTCGCCTGCTCCGGGGACCGTGACAACCCGGATGGCATGCTTCATGTCGCTGACCCCCTCTTCACCCTCGAGACTCTGTGAAGCGTAATCGGCCGATTTTTTCAGAACACTCAACGCCGGGGCCTTCTCCTTCGGCTTCAGGTGACTGAAGTCGATATCGATATGACTGCCGCTGGCTGCGTGGTAGAGGATTGCCTCGTTGGCGTCGAGCCGTTTGAGGGCCGCCTCGCGAACCTGTTCCGGCGAGGGATCGTACCCCTGCGCCACGGCTTCATGCTCGATGTGTTCGGCGATCTCTTCGACCAGGGATTCCGGAGCCTTGGTGTGCACCACCCAACCTTCGGCGAGATCCACGGACAGGACCAGGCCGCCGCCGACAGCAATCTCTGCGGCCTGGAGCGGCAATGCACTGACCAGCAGAAACAGTAACACGAGTACGAGACGTCGCATGATGGCCTCCTGAATGACTGAGGGAGTTTCTCTTTCCCTTAAGGATAGCGCAACTTGCCCGGTCTTGCACTTCCGGCCCGCAAGTTCTCGTAAAACCTCATCGATTGCCGGCTGACAGGCTCTGCCGAACCACCTCGAAGAGGGCGATGGCACTGGCCGCAGAGGCGTTCAGCGAGGCAACGCCACCACGCATCGGAATTTCCAGAAGTCCATCGCAATGTTCCCTGGTCTTCTGCCGCAGCCCCTCGCCTTCGCTGCCTATGATCAGGGCGACATGACCGGCAAGGTCGGAGTTGAACAGGGGCGTGGCCTGTTCGCCGGCCGCCAGGCCGTAGACCCAGAATCCGGCCTCCTGCAACTGGCGAATGGTACGACCGAGATTGGTCACCTGGCAGATGGCCAGATGTTCAACAGCGCCGGCCGAGGCGCGATCGACGACTGCGGTGACTCCGCAACTGCGATCCTTCGGCAGGATCACGCCCTGACATCCCGCGGCGTCGGCGTTACGCAGGATCGCGCCGAGGTTGTGCGGATCGGTGATGCCATCGAGCAGGAGGACGAGTCCAGGTTGCCCGGAACTCCGCCAAGTGTCCAGCAGGTCCTCGAAGGCAGTGTAAGGGAATGGTTCGACGCTGAGCACCGCCCCTTGATGGTGCGGCATTCCGGCCAACCTTTCAAGATCCTGCTTGCGGCGCTGGCGAACCGGCACGCCGCGCTCGCGAGCGGCGACGATCAGTTCTTCGTGGCGCGGTCCGGACCCTTTCTCATCGACAAACAGCTCGAGGGGCTGGCGGCGGCCGCGCAACCCTTCGCGTACCGAGTGGAAACCATAAAGATATTCAGCCATGGCTCGCTTTCAAATTTCAGCAAAGGGGCGTGATTGCGTACACGACCAGAAGGCCGCACCTGCTACGGCAGGATTCGGGGAGCAACGACCGGGCCTGTTGTCATGATCAAATCGCATTGGACGAAGTATCCAGAAGCCCGCAACGTGCAGTTCTTCTACCTCAAGCATGGGCATATGTCAAACCTGAGACAGAGGTACAAAGCCTGCAACAAACGCCGGGAAGGCCTGAGCCTGAAAGGTATCGCAGGGGGAATTCGAACGGGACCGTCCCATCGAAGATCAATGAGCATCACGTCTCAGCCGCCGAACAGCCGCCACCAGGCCGGGACATGCTGAAAAATTTCCCGGAAACTGGCCTGCCCGACAATCACATCGACCATTCTCCTACTAATGCGCTCTCCCTTGCGACGAAACAGCCAACTGCGCCATCGGGGATACCTGTAGAGCAGCGTGGCGAGCAGCAGGCTGTAGCGTAGCTCCGGCAGGATCTCTTCCCGCAGAGACCGCTCATAGCGATCGGCGACCACGGGCGGGTCCATGCGGCCGGACAGGATCGCCCCTGCGGCGAGACGGCCGCTCTGCATGGCGTAGGCAAGCCCTTCCCCGGTGAGCGGGTCGGTCAGGCCGGCGGCATCGCCAACCAACAGCATCCTGGACTGCGCGAAGGGCCCGCGGCGCGGCCTGACCGGAATCATGTGACCCTGGCGCCGGGTTCCTGCGGCAGGACGGACCCCCATTGTTTCGAGGTGGTCGTTCAGCAGCCTCGGGAGATTGCGGCCGCGCCCATCGAGAACACCGAGACCGACCGAGAGATGGTGAGCCTTCGGGAAAACCCAGGCGTAACCGTCCGGCACCACACCGAAGTCGAAGCGCGCCGTGCCGTTAAAGCGACTCAAGGTCTCGGCATCCACCGGCACCTCCCACTCGAGGGCCGGGATCAGCAGGCGGCCATCGGGCCAGCCGAGGTCCCGGGTCAGGCGGCCTTGGGCCCCACCCGCAACGATGGCCAGGCGCGCCCGGAAGAGACCACGTGAGGTCTGCAAGGAAATACCTGTTTCACCGGGCGCCAGCCGCGAGACATGACAACTGTCGACCAGAAGAGCACCGCGCTCGACAGCCAGGCCGGCAAGGGCTGCGTCGAAATCTCGCCGCATGAGCATGGAGACGATCGGTTCGTCCCGCTGTACGGCGAAACTCAGACCGCAATCGAGCAGGTTCAACTCGACCCACTGGCAACTGTGTTCGAGCGGCGGCGAAAAGCCCGCAGGAAGTTCCCGCATGGCGCGGGCCGTCAGACCGCCGCCGCACGGCTTGCTGCGTGGCCAGGGATGCTGCTCCAGCAGCACAACGGCAAGACCGTTGCAGGCAAGCTCCCGGGCTGCGGTCGCTCCAGCCGGACCGGCGCCGACTATGGCGACATCCCAGACACGTTCAGACATCATGTCCAAAGCCTTCCTGAACAGACAGCGCGGGTCCGGACAAATCGCATACTAAGGGAGAGTCTCATTTCACAGGGCTCTGCCATTGAGGGCAGGTGTGACCATGATGCGCCGGTGCGGGCGCGGCAGGTTGGCTCCGGCCAACAGGGCACCGGGCTATTGCAGAATGGGCACTCGGCTGGAGAGGGCGGAGACACAGAAGATCACTCTTCTCATCGACCGCCTGAAGGACCTTGGCCGACACACTGCGAATCTGGGCCCGGTGCGCCGGACAGGAAAGAGTCACCCTTTCAGGGCGGCCGACATCTCTTCCAGGATCATGGCGGCGGCCGCCGCCGGATCGGCAGCCGCAGAGATCGGTCGGCCGATCACCAGGTAATCGGCTCCGGCGCGCAGAGCCTCGCCCGGTGTTGTCACCCGCTTCTGATCGTCCTGAGACGCAAAGGCCGGCCGAACACCCGGTGTGACAATCGCGAAATCCGGCCCGCATGCGGCGCGGATCAGTTCGACCTCCTGCGGCGAAGCGACGACGCCATCCATGCCGGCATCTTTCGCCAGCTTTGCCAGCTTCGGCACCATCACACTGATCGGGCGATCGATGCCGATGCCGCGCAAGGTCTCTTCGTTGGACGAGGTCAGGATCGTCACCGCGAGCAGCAGCGGGCGCTGCGGTGTGCCGCGCGGGCAGACCTTGTTCACCTCGGCGACCAGCTTCGCCATCATCTCGAAACCGCCCAGGGCATGGACATTGAACATCTTCACGCCGAGGCGCAACGCCTCGAGACCGGCCATGGCCACGGTGTTGGGGATATCGTGGTACTTGAGGTCGAGGAAGACCTCGGCGCCGCGCTCCCGGACCAGGTTCACGACCTCCGGGCCGCAGCGGGTGAAGAGCTGCTTGCCGACCTTGAAGACACCCACCTGCCCCTGCAGCCGGTCGACCCAGCCCTTTGCTTCGTCAAGACTGTCGACATCGAGCGCGAAAATCAGCCTCTTACTGGCATCACTCATCATCATGCTTCCCTATCAATGCCTGGACGCGCTGCGACACGTCCTGGACACGCTTGATCAATTCACCCGACTCGATCGCTCCGAGTTCACGACGGGCCGTGATGCACTCCATGTACACCAGCTCGCTCAGCGCCTCGGAGAGGAGGCGCAGCTTGTCACCCTCCTCCAGGCCTGCCAGGTTGGCAAGAATCCGCCCGCCGTCAACGGAACCGTCCTCGCGCAGGGTCGTCTGCCGGAACACGTAGGAAAAAGGCTGCGGCAGTTCACGCAGGAAACTGGACACTTCCTCGCGGAACTTCGGATTTTTTGCCGAAACGACCCGGTGCATGGCCATCAGGACGCCATTGAAGATCGTCACGACCTCGCCAAGCACTCCCTCGACGGCGACCGTCGGGGCCTCCTCCATGACGACCACGCCGCGTTCGACCAGCTGGCTCAAAAGACGCAGGGCATCAAATTCACCGGAACCGGAGCGGCGCAACAGCTCCCGCACATCGCTGACACCGGCCTGCACCAGGGCCACCATCTTCTGCGACACGCTGTCCAGGTCGTTCGGCGTCTTGCCGGTCACCGTCGGCATGGCATCGAGGGATTTGACCTTCTGCAGGTAGAGCGCCCGCTCATCAACCCGGCGCAAGCCTTCCATGATCAGGTTCTGGGTGTTCATCGACAGGCGGACAATCCGCCCCTCGTCAAGCGGGGCGTCAATGAACGCGAAGGACCCCTCGAGAAAGGTGAACAGGTGGTAGACAATCTGTTCAACCTGGCTGCGCGTCGCCGCCCAGAGGTCCTTGGAGCTGATGACGTTCTGTTCGACCAGTGCCTTGCCGAGCGACTTGTCACCGCCCGCGAACTGACGCGCCCCCTGCAGGACGTCACGGTCCACCTTGCCGAGGCTGTAGAGGACTTCACCGATTTCCTCCCCGGCGAAGGTGCTCGATGCGTAGACGATTTCACCCTTCTGGAAAAAGAGCGTCTTGCTGCCGCCGGCGAGGTCGAAGTGCAACAGCCCGGACTTGCGAAACATGTTGAAGAAGGACAGCAGGTCGACGACGCCGACGTCGCCGACCAGCCCCGCCATCTGCACGGCTCCGGTGCCGTCGCCCTTGGTCAGCAGCAGGTGGTCGGCGGAACAGGACGCCACCCGCAACGAAACCTCTCCGAGGGTGCGTGCGATGTTGGGCGGCAAAGTCAGACGTCCGCCCTTCTCAACACGGAAATCGTTCATCGTTTCCCGACCTCGCATCCGGCGGCCAACACCGCAGTCACCCTGGCGGCGATGTCTGCCGCAGCGCCGGCCATCGGCAGCATGCTGCGTTCGCCGCTGCGGCGCTCCTGCAATTCGAAAGCCTGTTCCTTGAGGCCGCGGGCGCCGACGTTGACGCGCAGCGGGATGCCGAGCAGGTCGGCATCCTTGAACTTGCTGCCCGGA
Source organism: Desulfuromonadales bacterium (assembly GCA_041611575.1). GTDB lineage: Bacteria > Desulfobacterota > Desulfuromonadia > Desulfuromonadales > BM103 > JBFIMV01. Next base: position 6,040 of record JBFIMV010000028.1, read on the forward strand.
CGCTCGTCGCGATCGTCAAGCAGCACCTCGACACCCGCCGCCAGCAGCTCCCGGTAGAGGCTTTCCCCGGCCTCGCGCACCTCGGCGTCGTTCGGATTCACCAGCGTGACGATCACCTGGAACGGCGCCAGCGGCATCGGCCAGACAATACCGTTTTCATCGTGGTTCTGTTCGATCGACGCGGCCACGGTGCGACCGACGCCGATGCCGTAACAGCCCATCACCAGGGTCCGGGCCTGCCCCTCGGCGTCGAGGACCGTGGCCTCCATCGCCTCGGAATACTTGGTGCCGAGCTTGAAGACGTGGCCGACCTCGATGCCTCGCCAGCTCTCGAGCCTGCCGCCGGCACAGCGCGGGCAGGGATCGCCGGCCTCTGCCTGGCGCAGGTCGGCGAACCGGTCGACCCGGAAGTCGCGACCGTGGTTCACCCCGGTGACATGCAGGTCGACGGCGTTGCCGCCGACGACGAAATCGGCCATTGCCCGCACCTCGTTATCGGCGATGATGCGCACCTTCAATCCGACCGGGCCGGCGAAACCGGCCGGCGCGCCGGTGGTCTTCTGCACCACGGCATCTTCCGCCATCAACGCCCAGTCAACCCCGAGCAGGTTGGCGAGCTTGATGGCGTTCAGTTCGCGGTCGCCGCGCAGCAGCACCGCCAGGACCTCGTCGGCGGACGTCTGCACGACCAGGGTTTTGACCAGACGGTCCGGGGTCAGCTTGAGGAAAGCCGCCACCTGCTCGATGGTCTTCTGCCCGGGGGTGGCGACTTCTTTGAGTTCGGCCGTAGCCGGTGGTGTCACCGCTTCGCCCTGAACCAGTTCGGCCTTCTCGACGTTGGCCGCGTACTCGCAGGCACTGCATGAGACGATGGCATCCTCGCCCGACTCGGCCAGCACCATGAACTCGTGGGAGAAGGAACCGCCGATCGCGCCGCTGTCGGCCTCGACAGCGCGGAAATTCAGTCCGCAGCGACGGAAAATCCGCCGGTAGGCCTGGTACATCTTGTCGTAGGAGACATCGGCGCCGGCGTCATCGAGGTCGAAGGAGTAGGCATCCTTCATGATGAACTCGCGGCCGCGCATCAGGCCGAAACGGGGACGGATCTCGTCGCGGAACTTGGTCTGGATCTGGTAGAGGTTGAGCGGCAGCTGCCGGTAGGACTTGACCGTGTTGCGCACGATATCGGTGACCACCTCTTCGTGGGTCGGACCGACGCAGAAGTCGGTCTCCTTGCGGTCCTTGAAGCGCAGCAGTTCCTTGCCGTACTTCTCCCAGCGGCCGGACTCCTGCCAGAGCTCGGCGGGGTTGGCCATCGGCATCAGGCACTCGATCGCCCCGGCGCGGTTCATCTCTTCGCGGATGATCTCCTCCATCTTGCGGATCGAGCGCAGCCCGAGAGGCATGTAATTGTAGATACCGGCCGCGACCTTGCGGATCATGTCGGCACGCATCATCAGCTGGTGGCTGACGATTTCGGCGTCACCGGGGGTTTCCTTGAGGGTCGGGAGAAGATATTGAGAATAACGCATAGATCACCTGGATTGAAGGGAGATAAGGCACGGGGGAAGTCCCTCGTGCCGGATGTGACGAAACCTAACCGATATCAGTCGGAATTGCAAGGTTGTTGGGGGGCTCATTCACCCGCAGGAAAGCCTCCGGAGTGAGACTGCTGCTGTTCTTCAGTTCGATCGCCGCCATGACAGACATGCCGGATGGCGTTCTTGCCGGCGCTCTTGACCTGGTACATCAATTCGTCGGCGATATGCACCATGTCCTTCATGTCAAGGTCCATGCGCACGTAAGTGACCGCACCGATGCTGAAGGTCACCGGCCAATCCCGCTCCTGCATCGCCTCGAGGAGTTGTGCACGGATTTTTTCGAGCGCCAGGCATGCATCGTCCGCGGAGACCTGCGGCAGGACCAGGGCGAATTCGTCACCGCCAAGGCGGGCGGCGACGTCCGTGGCGCGCAGGTAGCGGCGGAAAGTCTGCGCGACACTCCGCAGCACGGCGTCGCCTGCCTCATGTCCCCAGCGGTCGTTGACCTGCTTGAAGTTGTCGAGATCGATGTAGGCCAATGTCAATACGTGCTGATAGCGCCTCGAGCGTTCAATCTCCTGCGCCAGGGCCATATTGAAGGCCCGTGAATTTTTCAGACCGGTCAGACCGTCGGTCTCCGCCATATCCCGCTGCTGGGCGAGCAACAGGCGCACATGGGTCAGGAGAGTGACACAGATCAGGAAAAAACCGAGCCGGACGAAAGCATTCCACACGCCGATCCAGGCCTGCGAGTAACCTTCACCGGCGAACTGGTCGGCACAGAACCAGGCCAGGGCCGAGAGCAGGGCGAAGAAGACGGCAGTGCGTGCGTCGGCGTACCAGGCCATGAGCATGATAGGCGCCAGGTAAAAGATCGAAAACGAGACCTCACCCCCGCCCGCAAGACCCATCACGGTGATGACTGCGATACCTGCCAGACACACGGCAAGCCGCTGCCTGGACGACAGCCGTTCAAACCGTCGGCCGACAGGGCGAAATACGGAAATCGGGATCATGTCTTCTTCCTTTGTTTTTCTGAATCCGAGGCTATCATTCCGGCGGCCATCTGCCGGGCTTCGTCGACCAGCACATCGGCCAGCTCGGCCTGCGGCACCTTGCGCACCACCTCGCCCCGGCGAAAGAGCAGACCCTGGCCCTGGCCGCCGGCAATGCCGAGGTCGGCCTCGCGCGCTTCGCCGGGGCCGTTGACCACGCAGCCCATGACGGCGATGGTCAGCTTGACGGGGAGATCATGCAACCGCCGTTCGACCTCCTCGGCGACGCTGATCAGATCGATCTGGCAACGGCCGCAGGTCGGACAGCTGATGAACACCGGCCCGCGTTCCCTGAGGTCCAGGCTCTTGAGGATCTCCCAACCGACGCGCACTTCCTCTACGGGATCGCCGGTGAGGGAGACGCGCAGGGTGTCGCCGATCCCGTCGGCCAGGAGCGCACCGATGCCCACGGCGCTTTTGATGGTGCCGGCCCACGTGGTGCCGGCCTCGGTAATCCCGATATGCAGCGGGTAATCGACCTGCTCGGCCATCAGGCGGTAAGCGGCGACCGTACGGCGGACATCGGACGCCTTGAGGCTGACCTTGATCTCCAGGTAACCGAGGTCTTCGAGGAGACGGATATGGCCGAGGGCGCTCGCCACCATCGCCTCGGCGCTCGGCTGGCCGTACTTCTCCAGCAGCTCCTTTTCAAGAGAGCCGGCGTTGACGCCGATGCGGATCGGCACGGCCCGCCCTGCGCAGGCCCTGACCACCTCCTCGACCTTCCAGCGGGCGCCGATGTTGCCGGGGTTGAGGCGCAGCCCGGCGACCCCGGCGTCAAGGGCCGCCAGGGCCAGGCGGTGGTCGAAGTGAATGTCGGCGATCAGCGGCACCGGGCTCTGCGCACAGATCGCCTTCAGCGCTCGCGCCGCTTCGGCGTCGGGCACGGCGCAACGGACGATCTCGCACCCGGCGTCGGCCAGCGCAGCAATCTGCGCCGCCGTCGCTGCGACATCGCGGGTGTCGGTACTGCACATGGACTGCACCGAGATCGGCGCATCGCCGCCCACGGCAAGCCCGCCGATCCGGATTTTACGTGTCTTGCGCCGCATGCAGAACCCCCTGGAATGAGAGAGCAATCGGCCCGACAATTGTGAGGCGGGCCAAACTTTGTGAGTGTATAAAGACGGAGACCTCGAGTCAAGCCAACCTCGGTGAACGTCTCAATATGAAACCCGTAATCGCCTTGTCATCATAGGGCATTCCATCTATACTGTGGCCTGCTCAACTCAAGGAGGCTTCATGGAAACTCTCGATTGCCGCGGTCAGCAGTGCCCGCAGCCGGTGATTCAGACCCGCAGAAGGATGCTCGACCAACCCGGCGAGGCATTCCGGGTCCTGGTAGACGACGCCGCGACGCGCGACAACATCTCTCGCCTGGCGGCCGGAATGGGGTATGCCGTCAACCTCGGCGCTGCAGAAGGCAGCATCGCCATCGGCCTGACCCCCGGTGCGAAAGGCGTTGCCCGGGCAGAGGGTAAAGCGGCGAGCGGCCCGACCATCCTGTTCATCACCTCCGACCAGATGGGCAGCGGCGACCCGAAGCTCGGCCAGATCCTCCTCAAGAACTACATTTTCACCCTGACCGAGTGCGACACGACGCCCGACGCCATCTACTTCGTCAATAGCGGCGTCAGGCTGACCGTCGGCGGCTCGGACATGATCGAAGCCCTGAAGCAGCTCGCCGACACCGGCGTCGACATCGCCTCTTGCGGCCTGTGTCTCGAATACTACGGCGTCAAGGACTCGCTGTCCGTCGGGCGGATCTCCAACATGCTTGAGCTGGTCAATGCCCTGGGAGGCGCCGGCCGAATCATACGCTTGTAAAACGGATATTTTCAAATCTATGGGAGCAGTTCGTAGCCTGGTGGCGCGCCCGGTCTTCAAAACCGGTGGGGGGCGTATCCCGTCCCCGGTGGGTTCGATCCCCATCTGCTCCCGCCATCACCAACAAAAGGGTCCACGCCGTGAAGGTCTGGGCCCTTCGGTTTATTGCTGGCACATTGACTCCGGCAAGCGACCGCCGGGAGCAGGAGACGTCAGGAAATATTCATGAACCGGGAAGCAAGCCTCTCCAGGCTTCGACAGGAGCATCGTTTCGACCTGCTGGTCATCGGCGGCGGCGCCACCGGCTGCGGCATCGCCCTCGACGCAGCCAGTCGCGGCCTGTCGGTCGCACTGGTCGAGCAGAACGACTTCTCCGAAGGGACCAGCAGTCGCAGCACCAAGCTGCTGCACGGTGGCGTCCGTTACCTCGAGATGGCCGTCAAGCACTTCGACCGGGTGCAGTACAACCTGGTCAAGGACGGCTTGCGCGAACGCGGCCTGCTCCTGAAGAACGCGCCTCACCTCACCAACCGCCTGCCGCTGGTCACCCCCCTCTACTCCTGGTGGCAAATCCCCTACGTCTTCGCCGGGCTCAAGTTCTACGACCTGCTTGCGGGCCAGGCCGGCATCGGCCGCAGCCGGTTGATCAGCCGTAAAAAAGCCCTCTCGCTCTTTCCGATGCTCAAGGCCGAAGGGCTCAAAGCCGGCGTGCTCTATTACGACGGCCAGTTCAACGACGCCCGCATGGTCAACGCCCTGGCCGCCACCGCGATCGGGCACGGTGCGGTGCTGGCCAATCATGTCGCGGCAACGGCCCTCCTGAAAGAGCGGGGCACGGTTGTCGGCGCCCGGGTTCAGGACAAATTGGACGGGACATCCTGGCCGATCCGCGCCCGCGGCGTCATCAACGCCACAGGCCCATTCGCCGACAGCATCCGACGCATGGCCGATCCGGCAGCCGCCCCGCTGCTCAAGGTCAGCTCCGGAATTCATATCGTGCTCGACGGCCGCTTCGCTCCACCAGACACCGGGCTGATGATCCCCGAAACCGACGATGGCCGGGTGCTGTTCGTTCTCCCCTGGGAGGGACATGCCCTGATCGGCACCACCGACGAACCGGCCGAGCTGACAGAGCACCCCCGCGCCGAAACCGAGGAGATCACCTACCTGCTGCGCCATGTGCGCCGGTACTTCGACCTGCAGGTCGAGGAAAGCGACATCAAATCCGTCTGGTCCGGCCTGCGGCCGCTGGTCTTCGACCCCGAGGCCGCCGACACCGCCCAACTGGCGCGCGACCATTTCATCCAGGTCGGACCGACCAGGCTGCTGTCCGTCACCGGCGGCAAGTGGACCACCTATCGGGAAATGGCCCGCGATACCGTCGATCATGCGCTTTTGACCTTCGAACTGACAGCACCGCACAGCTGCCGAACAGCCACCATCCCTTTGGCCGGCGCCGAAGGGTATGTCGATGACAGCGACCGGACCCTGGTCAGCCGGCACGGCCTCGACGTCGACGTTGCGCGACACCTGCACCGCGCGTACGGCAGTCTGGCCCGGGCTGTTGTCGCGGTGGCAGAAGAGATCGGCAACAATCGCCTGGTGGAGGGTCATCCCTACCTGGAGGCCGAGGTGGTCTACGCCGCCCGCCACGAGATGGCCGGCCGGGCCATCGACGTCCTGGCGCGCCGCCTCCCACTGGCCCTGCTCGATCGCGAGGCCGCCCTTGCCGCCCTCCCCCGGGTGATCGCACTGATGGCAGGGGAGCTGGGGTGGGATGCGCACCGGCAAGCCGAAGAACGGTGTATCGCCACGGAGCGACTGACTGGGGCGCTCTAGATTACATGGCAACA
>JBFIMV010000029.1:0-12290 GCA_041611575.1 Desulfuromonadales bacterium
CTTCACCATCGCCTGCTCGCTCGTCGTCGGCCTGGTGCTCGGCGCCGCTTTCTCCCGGGTGTTTACAGCCAACATCCGCCGCCTGAAAGATGCTGCCGAGCGCATCGGCCGGGGGAACCTGGCCGAAGATGTCCAGATCAAAGGCAGCCGGTTCCCCGACGAGACCAGCGACCTCGCCAGCGCTATGAACCAGATCCAGCAGAGCCTGCGTTCTCTGGTCGGCGAAATCCGCGGCATCTCTTTCAAGGTGGCCAGCTCGGCTCAGACCTTGTCGGGGACCTCGATGCAGGTCTCGGCTTCGGCCCAGGAAGTGGCAGGGACCGTCGATCAGATCAGCAAGGGGGCGGAGACTCAGGCGGAGATGGTAGAAGAGTCGAACAGACGCTTCAAGGAGATGGCCCTGTCGATCGACCTGGTTGCGGCGGCAGCAGCCAAGCTGGTCCATGCCGCCAACCAGACCGTGGAGACGGCCCGCGACGGCGGCGAGCTGGCGGACGCCAGCCTTGGCAACATCCGGCAGGTTCTGGCGGAAGTCGAAAGCAGTGGGCAGCAGATGGTCAGCTTTATCGGCCGGCTACAGCAGATCAGCACCTTTGTCGAGGTCATCAACGGGATTGCACAGAAGACCAACCTGCTCGCACTTAATGCCACCATTGAATCGGCCCGCGCCGGTGAGTACGGCCGCGGGTTCGCCGTGGTTGCCGAGGAAATCCGCAAGCTGGCGGACTCAAGCAGTGCCTCGGCCGAAGAAATCACCCGCCTGGTGGAGACCATTCGCAACGAGGGAGAGCGGATGCAGTCTTCCATGGCCCAGGTCATCGAGGAGATGGAGAGCGGTCGCGAGGCGGTTGACCGCACCGGCAAGGCATTCACGATCATCACGCAACATGCCGAGGGGACCCGCTCCAAGGCCGGCAGTATCGCCGAAATCGCCGAGCAGCAGATTGCCGCTGCCGAGCTGATCTCCCGCGCCATCGACGAAATCGACAAGGTCGTCTCCGACAATGCCGCCGCGACCGAGGAAGTGTCCGCCGCCACCCAGGAGCAGTCGGCCTCCATGGAGGAGCTGGCCCAGTCGGCCAAGGACCTTTCCGTATTGTCGGATTCGCTGCTCAATATCGTCAAACGGTTCAAGTTGACAGAGACACAGCGGAGTTGAGGGATGGCCCTGACCCTGACATTCTCGCTTGGCGAAGCGCTCTACGGACTGGAGATCGACAACATCCAGGAAATTATCGAGGCACCGGTCCGACATTATGTGCCCTTTGCCAAGGCGGCCCTGTCCGGGGCGATCAACTTTCACGGCCAGGTCCTGCCGACCATTGACCTGCCGGCCCTGCTCGGCATTGCCGACGAGCGCCGCAGCGACCGGTTCCTGGTCCTGACCCCTGAGCACCATTCGCTGGTCCTGTCCGTCAGCGGGGTCGAGCGCATCATCGATCTTGACCTGGCGGGCATACAGCCGCCACCGGCGTCTGCTTCAGGCATGGCCGTTCGCGGCGTCGCAGAACATGAAGGGCTGCGCGTGAACCTGCTCGATAACGAAGCAATCAACTTATTACTGGAAAATCTTCATACCTGAAGCAGGAGGATCCTATGGCTTTGCGGATCATGATCGTCGACGACGCGCTCTTCATGCGCAACATGCTCAAGGACATTTTCACGCGGGCGGGCTTCGAGGTCGTCGCCGAAGCGGAAAACGGCGAATCCGCTCTCGCGCTCTACCTTGAAAACCGTCCGGACCTGGTGACCATGGACATCGTTATGCCGAAGAAGAGCGGCATCGAGGCCCTGCAGGAGATCATGGCAAGCGATCCACAGGCCAACGTCGTCATGGTCAGCGCCCTTGGCCAGGATTCACTGGTGATAGAGGCCGTCGAGGCTGGGGCCAAGGACTTTATCGTCAAACCGTTCAAAGAAGCGAACGTCCTCGAAATCGTGCGGCGCATTACCGGGACGAACTGAAGAGCGAGGCGATTCGTTCATGGATATGTCCCAGTACCGGGATCTCTTCTTCAGCGAGACCCGGGAACATCTCAACAAACTCAGCTCCCTCGCGGTCGAACTCGAGAAGACCCCGGGGGAACGCTCGACGATCGATGCCCTGTTCCGCGAAGCCCATTCCATCAAGGGGATGGCGGCGACCATGGGCTTCGCACGCACCGCCCGCCTGGCCCATTACCTGGAAGACTTGCTCGACAGCTGCCGCGCTACCGGAGAGGTGCCGTCGACCACCATCGACACCCTCCTTGCCGGGATCGACCTCCTGGAGGAACTTCTCGATGACCTGCGTGCCGATCGACCTGAGCGGGACATCGGGAGCTTTCTTGAGCCAACCCCGTCCGCAAAAGCGCCGTCAACACCATCCCTCTCCGAAGATATCGCCAGCGATGCCGTGCATGCCGTCGAGGAAGACCTGCCGTTGATCGCCGTAGAAATCGACGAAGACCCCGAGATCGACCAGGCGACAATCGCGCAACCTGTCGAGGCCAGGGAGCCCGCCAAGCACATGGCGCGGGTTCCGGAAGTCTTCCAGGTGCTGATTGACCTGGCCGAGGATACTCCGGCTTCGGCGGCCCGCTGTCTTCTCATCTTGCGCCAGCTTGAGAAATCTGGAGAACTCCTGACAAGCAGGCCAACCCATGGCACGCTCCGCAGCGGCGCCCCCTGTTACCAGATCCAGGCCTGGCTGCGCTCCGGACTTGCCAGAGACACCATCGCCGCGAGCGTGAAGAGCATCGCCAACGTCGTCCAGCTGCGCTTCATCGAAGATCGCCGCAAGGAAGAACGCCCGCGAGAAGACAGCGGCCGCAGCATCCGTATTCGGACCGATCTGCTCGACCAGTTCATCAATCTCACCGGAGAACTGATAACCCAGAGACATTTGCTTAACACGGCCAGCAGCAACAGGAACTGGGACGAGCTGACCCGTGAGATGGAACGGACCGGGCGCCTGATCGACGACCTTCATTATCACGTCCTGCAGTCCCGCCTCATGCCCCTGGAAAGCATCACCGGCCGGCTGCCTCGCGTGATACGCGACCTGAGCCGCAAGACCGGCAAACAGGTGACGTTGCAACTCTCCGGCACCGATGTCGGCCTCGACCGGGCGATCCTCGAGGAGCTGACCGACCCGTTGGTCCACCTGGTGCGCAACGCCGTCGATCACGGCATTGCCGAAACCGGGACCGTGACCATCTCGGCGCGGCGCGACAAGGACATGATCCTGGTCGAAGTCGCCGATGACGGCAAGGGCATGGACCCCGGGGCCCTGCGCCGAAAAGCCACCGAGCGCGGCTTGCTGACGGCCGAGCAGGCTGCCGCCCTCGACGACCGTGATGCCTTGATGCTCGTTTGCCTGCCGGGCTTCTCAACCGCTCCCCAGGTCACCGAAACGTCAGGGCGCGGTGTCGGCATGGATGTCGTCAAGGCAGCGGTCAAGAACCTCGGCGGAACCCTCGATATCGTGTCGTCACCCGGGCAGGGCAGCCGGTTCCAGTTGCGCCTGCCCCTCTCGGTGTCAATCATCCGTGTCCTGCTTGTGGCTTGCGGCGGCACATTGCTGGCCATTCCACTCACCCGCGTGCTGCGTGCCATTGATGTCCCGGCCGGGAGAATCATGACGCGTGCGGGACGCAGGGTCTTCCGCTTCGCAGACGAGGACATCCCCCTGCACCCCCTGTCCCGGCTCCTCAACCTGCCGGACCCGCCCAGGACTTCCGTGGCCTGGACCATCCTGACCGAGATTCGCGGCCGACGCATCGGTCTGCAGGTTGACCGTCTGCTTGGTCATCGCAAGGCGTTTGTCAAGAACCTCGGCTTTCCCCTCAATCGCCTGCGCGGGCTGTCCGGGGCGATGATCGAGGGCGCCGGCCGCGTGGTTTTCATTATCGATCCGCAAATCCTGCTGGAAGACAGGCAGGCGTATGCCAAAGACTGAACGGGAGGTTGTGCATGCCATTTCGCCATCTGAATAATGTCCAACTGGACACCCTCAAGGAGATCAGCAACATCGGCATGGGGCACGCGGCAACCGCCCTCTCCCAGATGATCGGCCAACGGGTGTACCTCAAGGTGCCCCACGTGACCATTACCGAGATCGGCCAGGTGCCGGAACATCTCGGCGGCGCGGAGAAGCTGATGGTCGGCATTACCCTGCAGATTCTCGGCGACGCCCGCGGCAGCATCATGCTGCTCTTCCCGCAGGAAAGCGCGCACCGGTTGCTGCGCAGCCTGCTCGGCCGCGAGGAAAAGGGTCTGATCCTCAACGAGATAGCCGTTTCGGCCCTCAAGGAGGTCGGCAACATCCTGGCTTCGGCCTACCTCAGCGCCCTCGGCAACCTGCTGCACAAAACCCTGATCCCCTCGGTCCCGCTGCTGGCCTATGACATGGCGGGCGCCGTGGTTGACTATGTGCTCATCGAGCTGAGCCAGACAGGGGACCTGGCCTTGATGGTCGAGACCGACTTCTACGGTGACCCCAACCAGGAATTCGGTATCAAGGGGCATTTCTTCCTGTTGCCCGACCCGGCGACCCTCGATATTTTCCTCAGCGCCATAGGGGGAGTCCAATGAGTCAGCGGATCAGCATCGCCCAGGCCCGCATAGACAGGGCCCCGGCGGTTCTCAAGGCCTACGGTCTCGGCTCCTGTCTCGCCGTCGGCCTCTACGACCCACTGAACCGGGTCGGCGGCCTCGCTCACCTGCTCCTTCCCAGCCATCCTTCCCGGAGCCCTCTGGGCGATCAGGGGAAGTACGTCGACGCCGGTATCCGGCAGATGGTTGAAGAACTGGTGCTCTTCGGCGCAGAACACGCTAAACTGGTGGCCAAGATCGCCGGTGGGGCCAACATGTTCGAGTCCGAATACAAGACGCTGATCAACAGCATCGGCGCCCGCAACGCCAAAAGCGCCCGGGAGACACTCAACGAACTCGGCATCCCCCTGCTCGGCGAAGAGGTCGGCGGCAACCGCGGCCGCACCGTCGAGTTAGACCTTGCCAGCGGCATGATGATAGTTTACTGTGCGCGGGACGGTGAAAAAGTCGTGCTGTAACCCTCCGAAAAGGAGTCCGTATGAAAAGAATCCTGCTGACGATCCTGTGCCTTGCCGGGCTGACGGCTCACGCCGGCGCGGCCGGCCTGAGCGATGTCATCCGCGCCCTGGAGACGCCCTTTCAGAAGGAGACCGCTGCCGACCTGCGCATCAATGACTACACCGCCGACTTCTTCCAGGAGTCCATGATAGTCGCTCTCGACCGCACGCAGCGCGCCCGCGGCCGGGTTGAGGTGGCCTTCAACTACAGGCGGCAGCAGACCGTGCCCGAGGTGCGTTTCCGCTGGCAGTACCAACAACCCACCACGCAGGAAATCGTCTCCAACGGCAAAACGCTCTGGGTCTACCTGCCGGAGAACAACCAGGTCATTCAGTCGGACATCGAGCAGGTCAACCAGGCGCGCGAGACGGACCCGATGACCTTCCTCACCGGTCTCGGCAATCTCTCACGCGACTTCCAGATCACCTGGGGGACGCCGAACATGGATCCCGAGGGCAACCACATTCTCAACCTGACGCCCCGCCGGGTCTCGCCATTGATCAGCCGCATGGTGATCGTCGTCGACCGTTATGCCGTCGACGCTTACCTGGCACGCCAGAAAGGCAGCAAGGCCCCGCTCCCGGGCCCTCCCGGCCCTCCCGGCCCGCCGGTACCGGCGCCTCCCGCGGCGCCGTCGTTCCCGAGTCCACCCTCCTTCTCCCTGCCCGGTGCCTCGGGGACCGAGGGTGTCTGGTTCCCGATCATGTCGACGACGGTCTTCGATCCGAACGGCAACAGCACCATCATCGAGTTCAGCGACCTGAGGGTCAACCTCGGCCTGTCACCTTTGACCTTCGACTTCCTGTTGCCGGCGGGCGTCGAGGTCGTGCGCCCGACCGGACAGGGGATGGGTTTCTAAGCGCCGATCGTCAAAACGACGGACCACACTGTCCCGCCCCGGAGGAAAGCTTTTGCCCCGGGGCGGTTTTATGTTATAACTCCCCGAATATCTGGAGAAATCTTAGCGCCATGAGGTTTGGCGCGGCCCTGTGGAGGAATCCCGTTGAGCAAATACAACGTCAGCCTGGTCAGCCTCGGCTGCCCGAAGAACCTGGTCGACGCCGAGGTCATGCTCGGCCACCTGCCGACCGACCGCTTTGCAATCATCACCGACGAAAGCCAGGCCGACATCATTGTCGTCAACACCTGCGCCTTCATTCGCGAGGCCCAGGAGGAATCGGTCGAAACGATCCTCGAGGTCGCCGATCACAAGAAAAACGGCCGCTGCAAACTGCTGATCGTCAGTGGCTGCCTGCCGCAGCGCTACCAGGACGAACTGGCCAGGGAGCTTCCCGAGGTCGATGCCTTCATGGGAACGGCGGACGCGCCCCGCATCGTCGAGCTGCTCGACCGACATCTGCAGGGCGACAGCCGCCAGGAGGCCATCGGCCTGCCGGACTACCTCTACGATCACACCACCCCGCGCGTCACCGCCTCGCCCTTCTATTCGGCCTACGTCAAGATCGCCGAGGGTTGCGCCAACCACTGCTCCTATTGCGTCATCCCGAGCATTCGCGGCACCCTGCGTTCGCGCACCATCCCGTCGGTGATCGCCGAGGTCGAGCGCCTGGTCAGCGGCGGCGTCAAGGAGATCAACCTGATCGCCCAGGACGTTACGGCGTTCGCGGCCGAGCGCGACGACGGCACCAACCTGGTCGGCCTGCTCAAGGAACTCGTCAAAATCGAGGGTCTGCAGTGGCTGCGACTGCTCTATGCCTACCCGGACGGCATCACCGACGAGCTCCTCGACCTGATTGCCGCCGAGGAGAAGATCTGCAACTACCTCGACCTGCCGATCCAGCACATCGATGATCGCATCCTCGCCGCCATGAACCGCCGGGTCGACGAAGCCGGCATCCGAGCCCTGCTGGAGCGCATCCGCAGTCGCATCCCCGACATGACCCTGCGTACTTCGTTGATCGTCGGTTTTCCCGGTGAGACCGATGACCAGTATCGCAAGCTGCTGGCCTTCGTCGAAGAGGGCCACTTCGAGCGCCTCGGCGTATTCCGCTACTCGCGCGAAGAGGGAACCCCGGCGGCCCAGCTTGATCAACAGGTCGCCGACCGGGTCAAGCAGTCCCGCTACAAGCGCCTGATGAAAGCCCAGTCACGGGTCTCCTTCCGCAAGAACCGTTCCCTGATCGGGCGTATCGACCCGGTCCTGGTCGAGGGGTACAGCGAGGAGACCGAACTCCTGTTGCGCGGCCGCAGCCTGCGCCAGGCGCCGGACGTCGATGGGCAGGTCTACATTACCGCCGGACAGGCCAACGTCGGTGACATTGTCCCCCTGAAGATCACCGACTCCTCCGAGTACGACCTGATCGGCGAAATCTGCGAGGGGTGAACCATTGAGCTGGAATCGTCCCCTGATCGTCGGGCTGCTGATTCTCCTCGCGGCCCTGGGCTGGTGGCGCCTGCAGCCTGGCGGCGGAGAGATTCGACAGACCCGCCTGTTGATGGGGACAACGGTGGAAATCGTCGCCAACGGTGAAAACCGGGCGCAGCTGAAGACCGCGGTGGCCGACGCCTTCGCCGAGATGGAAAGACTCGACCGTTTGCTGAGCAGCCACCGGGACGACAGCGACATCGCCCGGCTGTCGCAAAGCGCGACCGGAGCGACCGTCTCCCCGGAAAGCGCAGAAGTCATCGCCCTCGGACTGGAGATCGCCCGTCGCAGCGAAGGCGCCTTCGATCTGACCCTTGGACAATTGACCACCCTCTGGGACCTTGACGCCCCATCCCCCGAAGTCCCCGACAGCCAGTCGATCACTACCGCCCTGGCCGGCGTCGGCCCCGGGGCGCTGACCCTCGACGGCCTGCAGGTCATCAAGCGATCCCCGCATCTGCATATCGATCTCGGCGGCATTGCCAAAGGGTATGTGGTTGACCGGGCAATCGCCGTACTCAGAGAGGGAGGTGTCGTCAGCGCCGCGATCAACGCCGGTGGCGACATGTACCTGCTCGGCCAACGCCCCCAACGCCCCTGGCGCATCGGCATACAGCACCCGAGGCAACCGGATGGCGTCCTGGAAGCCGTACAGATCGTCGATCGGGCCGTGGTCACCTCCGGCGACTATGAACGGTTCTTCGAACAGGATGGCATCCGTTATCATCACCTGCTCGACCCCGGGACCGGCCTGCCGGCCCGCGCTTGCCAGAGCGTGTCCATCATCACCGACAGCGTGGCGCTGGCCGACGCCCTGGCCACCGCGGTCTTCGTCCTCGGCCCGCAAAAGGGGCTGGCCCTGCTGGCCGAATACCCTGGAGCGGCCGGGCTGATCATCGCCGCGGATGGCAGTCGACACGCCACGCCGAACTGGTCAGCCTACCGGAGTCCGCTGTGACCCCGCCCTGGCGCTGCATGACACGCGGTGACTGGGTCATCACTTCCGTCCTGATCACCCTTGCCCTGGCCGGTATCACAGGCATCGCGCACACTCCAGGAGCAGGGCGCGTCCAGGTCACCGACGGCGAGCGCGTCCTTTTCACAGCGCCACTGGACGTACCGCGCAGCATTGAACTGAGCGGCCCGCTCGGCAAGTCCCGCCTGGAGATCGATGGCAACGGCGCACGCATCACCGCCGCACCCTGCCCGCGGAAAGTCTGCATGACGATGGGCCCGATTCGCCACGTCGGCGAACTGATCGCCTGCATTCCGAACCACATCCTGGTCAGCATCGAGGCCCCGCAGAGAGAGGAAAACCGCCTTGACCTCATCAGCCGTTGATCCCAGGGCTCTTGAGCGCGCGCGACGCCAGGTTTTCCTCGCCCTGTTCGTCGCCATAGCCGTGATCCTGCACGTCATCGAGACCCTGTTGCCGTCCCCGGTCCCCTGGATACGTCTTGGGCTGGCCAACGTCATGACCGTGCTGGCGCTCTACCTTTACGACGACAGGGCAGCCTGGACCGTGAGCCTGATGCGCACCGGCCTCGGCGCCCTGCTTCTGGGACGACTGTTCGGTCCGGGATTCTGGCTGGCGCTGTGCGGCACTCTCGTCGCCACATCTGTTATGATTGTCCTGTATCGCGCGGCAGGCCGCTACCTGAGTCCGATCGGCATCTCCGCCGCCGGCGCCGCGGGACATGCACTCGGTCAGATTCTGGCGGCACGCGTGCTGATCATACAGCATGCTGCCATCTGGCAGATTCTGCCGGTCTTCATGCTTTTCGCCACTCTTTCGGGAGTATTGACCGGTTGGCTGGCCGTCGTTCTGCTCAAGCGCCTGGAAAGACATCCGGCCTTTCGTTCAGAAGAGAAAGCTGCTGTTTCCGGAGAGATTCAACGAGGAGGAGAATGTGACGAAACCTAGGTTTCTGCTCTTTGCAGGTCTGTTGCTGACCGGTCTCTATGCCTGTGCAACACCATCGGGGACCGCCCCGCCGACGCAGACGCCAACCAAGGCAACCGTTGAAGCCCCGGCTCCGCGTACGACTCAGCCACCGTCACCCCGAACAACACCGGCCCCGGCTGCCGTCGCGGCAAGACAACCCGGCGACCTGCCCTGCGCCGTGGTCGAGGCCGGCGTGTCGCCGGTGATCCGTTATGCCGCAGACAGCCTCTATCGGCCGGCCGCGGTCCTGCCGACCGAAACCGGCCTGGCGTGCCTTGAAACCCTGGCAGCCTGGCTGAAAGCCGGATCCGCGGAGCGTTGGCAGGCGACCGTCGCCGGCGAAGACGGCCATGGGTTCACCCCCGCGGCGCTGGCCGAAAAACGCCGGGAACTGCTGGAGCGCTTTTTCGTGCGCAAGGGGATCGCGGCGCAGGACTGGGACTGGCAGACCACTGCGCAACCCGGCGCACAGCTGGAGCTGCGCCAGGTTACAGGCTCGCCCTGATCTCGCGCAGGGTGTCGCCGTCGACAGCGTAGACCTCCTTGCAGAACTCACAGGTCACGCTCGCTTCGCCGTCCTCGGCGATCAGCTGGTCGAGCTCCTCGCTGCCGAGCATCCGCAGCAGCTTCAACGTCTGCGGATAGCTGCATGAACAGGTGAAGACCAGTGGCGCCGTGGCGAGCGTGCGAAAGGACATGCCTGCGAGCAGACGAGCGGCGATCGCTTCAGGAGAGAGACCCTGCCTGAGCAGGGTTGTGGTCGGCGGCAAGGCCTTGAGGTTCTGTTCCAGCCGTCCAGCAAGTTCGGGGCCGGCATCTGGCAGCAATTGCACCAGAAAACCGCCCGCCGCCGCGACTTCGGCCTGCCTGCCGAGCTCCACACCGAGGGCGACGCTCGACGGCGTCTGTTCGGAGGTGGTGAAATAGTAAGCCAGGTCCTCGCCGATCTCGCTGCTGACGAGCTGCACCATCCCCCGGTACGGCTCTTTGAGCCCGAGGTCCTTGACCACGGACAGGAATCCGGCACGCCCGATCGCGCCGACCACGTCGAAGCGCCCGTCGCGCGGCGGGAGATTGGCGACCGGCTCCTTGAGTGACGCCCTGACCCGGCCTTCGGCATCGGACTCGGCCTGCAGACGGCGCAGCGGGCCGTTTCCCTCGATGATCAGTGCGACCCGCTGCCGGCCCTTAAGGAGGCTGCCCACCAGGGCGGCGGCGGTCGCGAGACGGCCGATGGCGACCGTAGCGGTCGGATCGGTTTGCTGGCGGCGACGGACGTCCTCGACCAGCAGCGTGGTGACTGCGACCGTAACGCGCGCTGCGCCGTCGTTGGTCAGGATGCGGACGAGATGATCGGACATGGCTGCTCCTCCTTGTGCGGGGGTATCCTAGCCGAAAGCCGCCTTACGGTAAAGAACGATGCACAAGAGATAGTACGCTCCAGGAGAGAACCATGCCCGAAGCCCTTCCCTGGCTCGCCTATCTGCTGCCACCGCTGCTCGGCGCGCTGATCGGCTATGTCACCAACTACATCGCCATCCGCATGCTCTTTCGGCCGTTGCGCCCCTGGCACCTGTTTGGCCTGCGCCTGCCCCTGACTCCGGGCATCATCCCTGCCAAGCGCGGCGAACTGGCGCAACGCATGGGCGAGATGGTCGGCACTCACCTGCTGACCGCGGCCGATGTTCGCCAGGCCCTTGTGCGCCCCGCCTTCCACCGGGAGCTCAAGGGAACGGTCAACGACAAGCTGACCAGCTTTCTCGACCGCGACCTGGGCCCGCTCGAAACCCTCGTCCCCGAACGCTACCGGAGCCGCTTCCGTGAGCTGGTTGAGAGCGTGCGCCGGCGCGTCGACCGGGAGATTGCCGATTATCTCGCAAGCGATGCTTTCGAAAAGCACCTGCGCGACTTTCTGGCCGCAAAGGGTGACGCCCTGCTGGCACGCGACCTGGAGAGTTTCCTCACTCCCGAACGTTACCGTGGCTTGCGCGAGCACGTCGAGGGAAGACTCACCACGCTCCTCCACTCTCCGGAGGCCTCCGAGAGCGTGCGCCGCTTTGTCGATGACCGCCTCGAAACCCTGCTGCAGAGCGAGCGCCCCCTGCGCAGCCTGCTGCCGGACGACCTGGTCGAACTCCTGCTGCAACAGCTCGAACGGGAAGTACCGCCATTGCTGGAACGCTTCGGCGGGCTGCTCTACGACCCCGAATTCCGCCAACGCCTGGCCACCCGCGCCAAGACGGGGGTTGAAACCTTCCTCGACTCTCTCGGCGGCTTCGCCGGACTCCTCTCCGGGTTCATCAACCTCGACAAACTCTATGCGAGGATTCCGGAGTTCCTCGACAAAGCCGGCGAAGAGCTTGCCTGCTGGCTGCGTGAAGAACGCACCCAGCAGCAGGTTGCCGCGCTGTTGCGCGAGCGGCTTGAGGCGCTGCTGGAACGCCCGGTCGGCAGCTTCCTGGAAAAGGCCCCGTATGAGAAGGTCGCCGGCGCCCGCCGCTACTTAAGGGAACGCAGCGTCGCCGCACTGCAGAGCCGAAGGACCACCGAACTGCTCATCGGCTTTGGCGAAAACGGCCTGCAGCGCATCAAGGACCGCTCATTCCGCAACCTTCTCGACGACAACCTGCCGGCCGGCGGTGTAGCACGTCTGCAGGACAGTCTGGCCGAAAGGCTGCTGCAACTGGTCCGCTCGCCTGAATTCACCGCCGCCATCGACAAACTGCTGAAAGACAAGTTCGAGGAATGGGTTTTCCGGCGACCGATCGGGCGCCTGGCCGAACGGCTGCCGACCGACGCGCTCGAGGAACTCGAGGACGGGCTCTACCACCAGATCGGCGAAGTCCTGCAGCAAGAGGTCCCACC
>JBFIMV010000030.1:0-12065 GCA_041611575.1 Desulfuromonadales bacterium
CAGGCCCTGGCTATGCGCGACAGGGGCGCGTTGCTGGTCGATGTCCGCAGCCCCGCCGAATATGCCGAGGCGACCATCCCCGGCGCGCTCAACGTGCCGATTCTCGACGATGCCGAGAGAACCGCGATCGGGACGCTCTACAAGCAGGTTGGCAAACAACAGGCCCGGCGGCGCGGGGTCGAGCTCGTCGCCCCCAAGATTCCCGCCCTGATCGAACAGGTTTTCGCACGCCAGTCCGCCACCTCCCTGCCGGCGATTGTCTTCTGCTGGCGCGGTGGGATGCGCAGCCTGGCCATGACACAGTTCCTGGAGCTTGCCGGGATTCCCGCCCGCCAGTTGAGTGGAGGGCACAAGCTGTTCCGCCGGCATGTTCTGGATTACTTTGAAAGCGGGAGTTGGGGGCGCCTGTTGGTTTTTCGCGGTCTGACCGGGGTGGGCAAGACCCTCTGGCTGCACCGCATGGCCGAATATGGTCACCCGATCATCGACCTCGAGGGGTTGGCGAACCATCGTGGCAGTGCCTTCGGCAATCTCGGTTTGCCGCCACAGCCAGGCCAGAAAATGTTCGAGGCGCTCCTCTGGAATGAACTGCGTAAAATCCCCCGGGACGGATACGCTTTGGCCGAAGGGGAGAGCCGGCATATCGGCCGGGTGGCGCTGCCGGTCCGGGTCTATCAGTCCCTGCAGGAGGAGCCCTCGCTCTGGCTGCAGGCCTCGCTTGAGAAGCGGGTTGCCAACACTCTTGCAGATTATCCGGCCATCGATCGTCTCAAGGATGCCTTTGCCCCTCCGTTACGCGCACTCAAGGACAAACTCGGCAAGGAAACGGTCCAACGTTACCTGGCCCTGCTCGATGCGGGAGAATGGTCGGAGCTTGTGCGGGAGTTGATGGTCAATTATTATGATCCTCTCTACCGACACTCGTTACCCGACCGGCGGGTCGAAATCGACCTGGAACCTGAAACGGCAGCCCCCGGGCGGATTGGCGAGGCGATCGCCGGCCTGCTGGCCCGGCCCCGGCCAGGGGCCGCCGTTGCCTGCGGAGAGTGAGATGAACGACCTGACCCGCACCTTTTTCGTGAGGACAGACGCATGAAGCCAACGGCCGTTGCCTCAGCCTCCGCCTACAACCGCCTGTGCATGAAGTGCCTGCGCAACTGCAAACAGCCGGCCGCCAACCTTCTGCTTGAGTGCCCGCGCTATTTCCCGATGCCTTTCAAGGTTGAGAAGCATCGCTACGATCAGCTGGATTTGTTCGGCAAGGACGAGTAAGAGAGCTGTTTCCGGAGGCTTGCGGGGCGACAGAAGAGATTCTGTCGCCCCGTTCCGTTCCGGGAAGTGGGTGAGGCTCAGTCTGCAGAGAGCCGGTCGAGGAATTCAACCACCTTCGGCGTGAATTTTTCCGGTTCGATCAGGAAGGAGTCGTGGCCGTAGTCTGAGTCGATCAGGTGATACTCGGCGGGCTTTTTCAGCGCGTGCAGCACCTTGATCAGCTCTTCCGTCTGCGACGGTGGATAGAGCCAGTCAGAGGTAAAGGCGAACCAGAGCGATGGGCAGTCGAGCCTCTTGAGGGCGTCTTCGAGGCCGTCGAACCCCCAGGCGACGTCGTAGAGGTCCAGGGCCTTGGCAAGGTAGAGAAAGCTGTTGGTGTCGAAGCGATCGACGAAGTTGCGGCCGTTGTGCGCCAGGTAACGTTCGACCTCGAACTGGCCGAAGAAATCGAACTGACCGTCGCGGGCGGAAAACCGGCGTCCGAACTTGAGGTGCATCGATGCGTCCGAGAGAAACGAGATGTGCCCGACAGCGCGAGCCAGGGCCAGCCCGTCCGCCGGAGGATGCTCGGGTCTGTAGTTCCCCTTGCGCCACATCGGGTCGTTGTAGATCGCCTGGCGGGCCAGGGCGTTGAGGGCGATCGCCATGGGCGACGGCCTGCCGGTGCCGGCGATCGGAATGATCGAACGCGTCCTCTCCGGATAGTGAATCCCCCACTCAAGGGCCTGCATCGCTCCCATGCTGCCGCCGATCACCGTGAGCAGCCGGTCGATGCTGAGATGGTCGAGCAGCAGCTGCTGGGCGCGCACCATGTCACGCACCATGATGACCGGGAACTGCAGGTTATAAGGTTTGCCGGTACGCGGGTTGAGGCTGGTCGGCCCGGTCGAGCCGCAGCAGGAGCCGATGACGTTGGAGCAGACCACGAAGTAGCGGTTCGTGTCGAGTACCTTGCCCGGGCCGATCATGTCGTCCCACCACCCGGGTTTGCGATCCTCAGGGGTATGACGGCCGGCCGCGTGGGCGTCGCCGGTCCAGGCATGAGCGACCAGCACGGCGTTGGATCGGGAGCTGTTCAGCCGCCCATAGGCTTCGTAGGCCAGGGTGACCGGGCTGAGCAGTCGGCCGCTTTCCAATTGCAGCTCGTCGTTGAATTCGACATATTCGGTTTTGACGATACCCGTACTGTCGCTCACCAGGTTTCCTTTGCCTCCCCAAAAAGCAACGGCCCCTTCCAGTGAATGAGAAGGGGCCGGCGGATACAATGGGACAAAGGTCTCGCGGGCTCCGTCCTCATCTTCCCCGCCTTCGCCAAGGCTATTGCGGGTTGGATTTAGCACCTGACACCCGCCTTCGCTATAGCTACGGCGGATCGGTTGCTGTGGTTTCACAGGGCCTGTCCCTCCACCACTCTTGATAAAGACGCTGCTATGTCTGCGAAACACTAACGAAAAACCGGGGTCTTGTCAATCCAATTGCCGCTGAGCGCGACTCAGGACTTGAACGAGCCAATCTCCGTTTCCAGGACGTCGGCCTGCTCGGCGAGGGTTTCAACCACCCTGTCGAGTTCGTGCGTGCGAGCGGCGTTGTTTTCGGCCACCCTGCGAATGGCGGAGACCGCCTCAACCACCTGCCGGCTCCGGGCAGACTGGTCTTTGGAGGCTTGGTCGATCTGCTGCAGCATTGCGCGAATGTTTTCCATGCTCGCGCTGATTTGATGGCTGCCCTTGGCCTGTTCACCGGTGCTCAGCTTGACCTGTGATGCAATATCACGCATTGACTCTGCCGCCTTGGCCTGTTGCTGAATCCCTTGCGACTGCTGCTTGACGGCTGAAGATATCTGATGCAGCATATTCGCCACCTGGTTGACCGCTTCAGTAATCTGCCGGCTGCCGCGCGCCTGCTCCTGGGTGGCGCGCACGATGCTCTTAACCTGTTCCGCCGAACGCAGAGAGCTCCCGGTGATTTTCTCCAGGGCGTCCTCGGCAACTTTCGAGCGTGCTGCCTCCTTGTTGACCCGTTCGCTCCCCGCCCTCATTGTCTTGACGGCTTCGGCCGTACCATTCTGCAGCCGGCGTATGATCTCCGCGATTTCCTGGGTCGACGTGGCCGTACGTT
This sequence comes from Desulfuromonadales bacterium, assembly GCA_041611575.1. Classification (GTDB taxonomy): domain Bacteria; phylum Desulfobacterota; class Desulfuromonadia; order Desulfuromonadales; family BM103; genus JBFIMV01. The sequence continues at coordinate 3,391 of JBFIMV010000030.1, forward strand.
CGGCCAGATCACGGATTTCATTGGCGACGACCGCAAACCCTTTGCCATGCTCTCCGGCCTGGGCGGCGATGATCGAGGCGTTCAACGACAGGAGCCGGGTCTGGTCGGCAACGTCGTCGATAACCGTAAGAATGGTGCCGATTTCACCGGATTGCTTGCCGAGATCAGCGATGGTTCGACTCGCTTCTTCGACGGTTTCGCAGATGACTTGGATGCCGGCGATCGTTTCGGCCACGGCAGCGCGCCCGAGTTCCGCGTCATGCCGGGCCTGTTCGGAAAGTTCGTTGGTGCGCGTGGCGTTCTCTTCGACCTCTTTGATGGAGGCGTCCATTTCGGTGATCGATGAGGCGGTCACTTCGCTTGACGAGGAGAGGCTGTCAAGGCTGTCCGCCACCTGCTGGCTCGAGGCGGACATCTCGGTGATCGAGCTGGAGACCTGCTCGATGGTATCGAACAGGCGATCGACCTGGGCAACGATCTCTTCTATGGTGGCCCCGAGCTCCAGAGTCGCTGACGACGAGGTTTCCACGGCTTCAAGCAGGGTGCTGATGCTGTCGCCAACCTCGACGGTCGAGGCGTCGATCCCCTGGATTGCCTGGAAGGAGTCTTCCAAGGCCTTGGCCTGGCTGGTCGTCCCCTGGTTCACCTCCTGGGACGTCAGTCGAATCCTCTCGGTTGCCTTGGAAATATCGCCGCCGACGCTGCCGATGCGCGATACCATTTCACGCAGGCGCTCGACGAAACGATTGAAATTATCGGCAAGCTCGCCGACTTCATCGCTGCTGCTGACCTTGAGGGTGCGGGTCAGGTCAGCCTCGCCCTGGGCGATCTCCTTGAGGTTGCCGACGACCACCAGCAGCGGCTGGGTAAGCGCCCTGGAAAAGAGCAGGGCGGCGATCAGTACGATGGATACGACCGCAGCGACCAGCATCACCATCAGGTTGCGCAGCGATTGCTGCGACTCGGTCGCGTCTTTGAGATTCTGCGCCATGACCAGGCGGTAGTCTGTCCCGGGGAGTTGGCGAGCCAGAAGCAGATGGGGGATGCCGTCGAGTTGAATCTCGGTCTCCCGGGCGATGTCTTCCAGCTTGAGATCGCCCAAACCGGGGTGGGAGGTGCCAACTACGCCATTATTGCCAAGGAAGGCGATTTCGGCGCCGCTGATTTCCCTGATGTAGCTGGCGTAGGCGTTGTCCAGCAGGTAGGCGCCAACCAGGTAGCCGATGTCATTCCCCTGCAGCTTGACCGGTGCGACGACCAGGATGGACAGCTTGCCCAAGTAGCTTGTCTGGGCCTTTTGCAGTTCGCCTGTTTCCCGGGCGGCGACCAGGAGAGGGTGCCCGGTCTCCGTTGCCTCGGGGAACACCAAACCCTCATCATGAACCCGTGTCAGGAGTGTTCCGTCGACATTGACGGCTTCCAGGAGGTTCATATCATATTGCGTGTGCAGATCCCGCAACAACTCCTGCAACTGGTCCGCTTCATTCGTCAGGGTTGCATAGTAAAGCGCATTGACCATGTCAGAGGAGCTGCTCAGCAGCTTCACATAATTGGCCAGCTCCTGCTGACTGACAGCCGTGCTGCGCGTAACGAATTGACTCGAGTGTTCAGCGAACTTGGTCATGCTGCCGCGGATCTGGTCCTTGGTGAAGCCGGAAAGGAAGACCAGGCTGACGACCAGGGGGACCACGGCGACGAGCAGCAGGACAAGCAGGGTTTTCCCGCGCAGTTTCATGCTCGACATAGAGATATCCAGTATCGGTCAGGGCTATCGGTTAATGATAGCGGTTATTATTGCACGAGCGTCGCTTTAGATGCCACGGCCGGCGGGATTGGCAGCCCCATCTGGTCTGCGGTCTTTTTATTGATTTGCAGCGTTACTTTTTTTGCTTCACGGACGGGCAGGAGGTGAACTTTCTGCCCCTGAAGAATCTGCAGCGCGTGTACGGCGATCAACTTGCCCTGCTCTTCGAGGTCCGCCTCCAGGCCAATCAGGGCCCCAGCCTCGACCAGTCCGGGAATCTGCGAAAAGACGGCACACTTTACCGCTTGGGCGGCGGCAACGATCGCTGCTGCCTGCTGGTTCACGGCAATGCTCTCCGTCAGATAAAGCGCGTCGTTTTCTTTTGCTAGCTTTTCCGCGAGGGGCAGAGCTTCATTCGCGTTGCGAACATTTTCAGCCGTGACGGAGAAACCGAGTTCCTTGCCCTTGGCTGTAATCTCGGTGAGCTGTTGTTCCGAACCGTCCTCGCCCTTGGTGTAGAGCACGCCGACCTTCTTGAGCGGCTTTATAGCACTTGTCGAACTGACCAGCAGGGCCAGGTCGGACTTGCCGGTGGCACCGCTGGCGTCCGCTCCGGGTGCGGCGAGGGTCTTGACGGTTCCAAGGGCGACCGGATCGTAGACATCGGCAAAGAGCAGCGGCGTGTTCTTGATTTCGCCCTTGGCCGCAGCGGTTGCCCGCGAACCGTAGGTGACGACCAGGGTCGCGCCGGACCCTTCGGCGCGGCGCAGGCTGTTAATCAAGGACATTTTGTCGGCGTTGGGGGTTTGAGTGAAAATCTTGAGTTTGTCCTCGCCGAAGCCGCCGGCTTTCAGCACGGCGACCATGGCGGCGTGAACCTGTTGGTACCGGGGCAGGTCGGCGGTGATGATGGCGGCCAGAACCTGCTGGGCGAGGGCCGGTCGCGGTGCCATGAAGGTGCAGGCAAGAATGAACACAGCCAGGGCGCAGGTGCAGCGATGTCGCGCCCTGATGAAGGGGTGTTTCTGGAGGCGCATCAGAAGACTCCGGTCAGGCTGGCCAGGTACGTCTGCCGCGTGCCGTCGTAGGCGCTGGAACGGCGGTCGTCATAGTCGTCGTAGGTGAACTCGAAGGTCGCCGCGAGGGTCGGGGAGATGTCCCAGCGTACCCGGGTCTTGACGCCGTTCTGGCGGATGTCGAGTTCACTGGCTTCTTCGAGGCCGGTCGGGTCGGCGACGGCATCACCGGCCAGCGGTCCCAGCAGGTAATTGTAGGTGGCGGCGTCGAAACCGGGAGAGAAACGCGCCTTCGAGCGGATGTGATATCCCTCGACTCGGCAGGACAGGATTTTGGTGAAGCGCACGTTGACCCCTGCCGAGAGCGTGTGGACCCGCTGGTCGTACTCGGCATCGTCATCAAGGATGGCGTGATCGTTTGGTCCGCCTGGGTCGGTCGGGTCCGGTGTCGAGCCAAACAGGACGTCCTGAGCGATCCGGGACTGCAGCAGGCCGTAGTTCAGGTCGGCGGAGATCACTTCGTTCGGCGTGATCCAGGCGCCCAGGGCGAAGTTCTCGCGGGCCTCGTGGCGGTCGAGGTCGTAGGGCACCGGAAGTCCCGGCGTGGCTCCGTTGCCGTCGTCGTCGTACAGCAGTATGACGGTGCGGGCGTCGTTGCGGCCGCGCAGGACGTCGAGGCTGGCGTTCGCACCCCAGAACGGCGAGGGGGCGTAGGTGGCGCTGAGGAAGGCATTGTTGCTGCTGGACAGGGAAATGCCATAGGCCGGTTCGTCAACGTTGCGGTGCTCGACCCAGCCGTTCAGCTTGAGAGTCGATTTTTCCAGCAGGCGCGACGAGAAGCCGAGCCGGAACCGGTCGATGACCTCGTGGCTGGGCAGCGCCCAATTGTCCTTGTAAACCCCGTCGAAGGTATGATGCTCGCCGAGCCCGGTGTCGCTGCGGCGGATCTCTTCGCGCTCGTATTCACCTTTGAGGGTCAGTCGGCCGGAGGGGCGGTAGACGGCGGTCGCGGCGTAGTTGTCGCGGTCGATGTCGATGCTTTCGCGCACCGGGATGCCGGAGAAGAAGAACGGGTTGGCCGGCGAGGCGACACCGTTGGAGTTCTGTAGATTCGGATTCTCGCTGTCGAGCTCGAACATCCGGTAGCGCAGGTTGAAGGTCCACCGTTCGCCCGGCGTGTAGGTGACGTCCGCCGCAAGCTTCTGGTAGTCGGTTTCGGGGTCGGTGGGAGTGACCCCGACGACGCTGGAGCGGTTCTCTCGCTGGCCGATGGTGTAGCTGGCCGCGCTGGTGAAGCCGCCAGACGGCGGCAGGTTGATCATGAAGGTCGTCTCGCTGAGGCGCGATTCTGGGATCGCGTCGTGTTCCAGGGTGCGCGGCGGGCCAAAATAGCGCAAAACATGCGTCGTAAAGGAATCCTCGACCCGCTCTTTCTCGCGGAATTCGCGCAGGGTCTGCAGAAAGGCGATGTCGACCGGCCCGAGGTGGGCGTCGAAACCGGCCGTGACCTCCTCGGTGACGCGATCGACTTCCCGCGTCCGACTCTGCATGTGGCAGGCTGCGGCGCAGTTCTCGTTGACGAAGCGCAGTTGTTCGGCCCCCTTCTTTTCGAACCGCCAGTAGGAGAGGTTGAGGTGCGCGGGATACTCGGGCAGTTTGCCGCGCAGGGTCACCTCGTCGAGAGTGATGCGGCGCTGGTAGTCCCGCCCCGGGTCCGGGTCGGAGAAGGTGACTCGGGTCACCGGCACGTCCGCCGGAGTGTTGGCGAGGACGAAGACCGCCGGGTCGCGGGCGTCGGGATGACCGGCGTAGGGGATGTGGTCGAGATTGTGAACCATGCGCTCTTCGCGCAGGTTCAGTCGCAGCAGGGCCTTGTAGTCGAAGGACAGCCCGAGGTCGTAATCCTTGGGGTCGCGGTAGGCCCCCCGGAACAGGAAGGCCCGGTCGCCGTCGTCGTGTTGCAGGAGGACGCCGCCGGTCATGCTGTCTTCCAGGGGGGCGTATTCCGCGGCGCGGCTGGGCGTGCCGTCGGTGTCGACGGCGCGGTAGCCGAGATCCACCTCGAGAACGCGGACATCCTTCGCGTGATCCGAAATGTCCGACAAATCTGCGGACGCCGGCCCAAGGGTTGCGGCGAACAGCGCCAGTGCCAGCATCCCGCGTTTGTACCAATTATCGACCATGGCGATTCTCTCCTGTGTCCGTGTCTTGAGATCGTTTCCGGTGAACATCGCCGGTCGCTAGCGGGCGATGAAGGTCCCGCGGCCATGGGCCGAGGGGATGTCCGTGCCGTGGATGGCCGAATGGCAATCCGTGCAGCGGGTGAAGAACGCCTGCTTCATGGACGGCGAGGAGAGCGTCCCGGCCGGCGACCTCAGGCCGTGATGGCCGGAGTGGCACTGCATGCAGAGGAACGGTTGGGCGACTTCAAGCAGCGGGTCGTTCGGCGAGCCATGGGGGCGATGGCAGGTGGTGCACTCTTCGGTCACGTCGGCGTGCTCGTAGACGAAGGGCCCCTGCTGCTCCATGTGGCAGCGGACGCAGGCGGCTTTGGTGGTCACCCCCTTCAGGTTGGCGCGGTTTGTCGAATTGTGCGGATCGTGGCAGTCGGTGCAGGCCATCTTCCCTTCGGGGACGGGGTGATGCGAGAACTGGGAGAATTCCATTTTGATCTGCATGTGGCAGCCGGAGCACAGCGAGAGCTGGTCCTGGCGGGAGACCTTCTGGTCCTTCCCCTGGTGCAGGTCGTGGCAGTCGAAGCAGCTGACGCCGTTCAGGGCGTGGGCGCTGCCGTTCCAGTTGGACAGGTTGGGGGTCGAGGCTGCCGAGTGACACTTCAGGCAGAGCATCGACTGGGCCTGCGAAGGGAAGTCGTCGATCGGCAGCAGGGTTTTGAAATCACAGGTGTTGTTTTCGATACGTTCGACGGCCAGGCTGCCCGGCCCGTGGCAGGATTCGCAGTTTACCAGCGGCAGGCCGGTGTCTTCGGAAATCTGGTCGCCGTGGATCGAATGTTTGAAATCCGTAAACAGCTTGTCGTGCGTGTGACATTTGGCCAGGCAGTTCTCGTCGCCGATGTAGTTGGCCTCGAGGTTGCCGACCAGCATTTTTTCGTAGTCACGCACCGGGGCGATCGGCCGTGAGGAGCGCAGGGTGGCAATATCGGTGCAGGCAACGATGAGGATACTCGCTGCGAAGACAGCGAGGATAATAGAGTATCGCAAGGGCTGACCTCCTGGGAAAGAAGCTTGAAGCGATGACAGAACCCGTGAATTAATCTTTCCACCCATACGGCGAATATCACTCCATTATGTGGAAATTGTCAAAAGAATCAAGGGTTTTGCGGTCGCCTGCATAAATATTTGCGAGAATTGTGAGAAGATATGTGTGAACGATGAGGTTAAACTTCAGTAATTACTTGATATTAAGAAAGAAAACGAGCCTTGGGTGGCGGGAATGGGTGTGGCGGGGTATAATGGTGCGACAGAACAAGTGGCTGATTCCGGAAGGCCGGACGCGGCTTTCCGCTTACCCTGGATGACTTGCCCTCCTGGTCTCCAGGGTTTTTTTATGATTTGCGCGAAGGTTCCGTTTCGATCGGGAACCGGCCTTCCGGCATGGCGGCCAGGGTGGCGAAGTCGTAACGCGAAAGAATGGCTACGAACTCCCGGCGAATTTCGTCCCAGGTGCCATGGACCGGGCAGAAGAATTCCCGCTCGCAATTGCCCTCTTTAATGAGGCACTGGTTGAGATAGACCGGCCCCTCCTGCGACTTGATGATGTCGAACAGGGTGATATCGGCGGGCGGGCGGGCCAGATAGAAGCCGCCGCCGACTCCCCGCTGGGACCCGATAATGCCATCTTTGATCAGCGGTTGAAAGATCTTGGTCAGAAACGCCGGGGTAATGTCCTGGGTTTCGCAGATGTCCTTCTTGTAGATGATTTCGCCCTGCGGTTGCCGGGACATGTAGAGAATGGCGCGTATGGCGTATTCGGAGGCACGGGTGATGATCAAAGGGAGGCCCTCCCTGGGAAATTCTTGACAAGTTTCGTAATAAAATAGTGTTCTTACACAGGCCCTGTCAACAACTTATCGTCAAGCTGCGGCCATTGTCGCCTGCCCCGGCCGACATTTCCCGGGACTCTTGACAGTTTGAATCGACCGTGGGCACTATTCCCGCATCGCCTGCAATTTGACGGGAAATCATGACGACCTCGCCGGAAAAACAAGTTATCGGCCGCTTTGCCCCCAGCCCGACCGGCCCTCTGCATTTCGGTTCCCTGGTGGCCGCCGTCGGCAGTTATTGCCTGGCACGGCATCTTGGCGGCATGTGGCTGTTGCGCATGGAGGATCTGGATACCCCGCGGGTCGTGCCCGGGGCAGCCGACGAAATTCTCGCCACGCTGGAGCGTCTCGGCCTGCTTTGGGACGGCGAAGTCGTCTGGCAGAGCCGGCGAACCGAGGCCTACCTGGCCGCCGTTGAGGTCCTGCGCCAGCGGGGGCTGGTGTTCGACTGTTCCTGTTCGCGCCAGGAGATACGCTTGAGCGCACCGCACCCGGGCGAGGAGGGGCCCGTCTATCCCGGCACGTGCAGGGACGGGCTGCGTCCGGGCCGTCAGCCACGCGCCCTGCGTCTGCGGGTTAGCGACCAACTCGTCTGTTTCGGCGACGGGGTGTTCGGGGCACAGGAGCAGGTGCTGTCGCACTCCGTGGGAGATTTCGTCCTGCGCAGGGCGGACGGGCCGTTTGCTTACCAACTGGCCGTGGTCGTCGATGATGCCGCGTACGGGGTCACCCAGGTGGTTCGTGGCGCCGACCTGCTCGGCTCGACACCCCGGCAAATCTATCTGCACGCGTGTCTCGGCAATCCGGTCCCGACCTACCTGCACCTGCCGCTGGTCACCGACGCCCGGGGGGAGAAGGTCAGCAAGCGCCATGGGCTTGTCCGGGTCGAGCACGGAGAAGATGCGGGACGGTTGATACATCGGGCCCTGGTTTTCCTGGGCCAGGAGGTGCCCGAGAGCCTGGCCGGGGCGCCGGCGGCGGAATTGCTGGGTTGGGGGGTGCGCCACTTCGAGGTGAGCAGGGTCCCGGTCTCGACTTCCGGGCTGACCCCCTCCTTTATTCGGGAAAAATAGCATAAGCCCATTGACAGGCGGGGGGAAAGTCGGTAAATAGGTTGCATTGATAGCAATGCAGGCCCTGCCCTCTGCCGCCAGACACGATAATTACCTATCAGACTGTTTCCAACCATTAGAGCGACCGATCGCGATCTTTAATAAGACCTAAAAAGACTTTGATCTGGGCGAAACCCGGAACGGGACAGCGCCGCTGAGTTAACCTTCCAAATAACAACCCATTCGGACAAGAACAACACGAAGAGACATTATAGAGTCTGCGATAAGCACAATCGGCCGCATGTGACCGTTGTGCCCCAATATTGGCGCGCGGTATATCCGTACGAGCGGACTGACTTAAGGAGAACAGATGAATCTGAAGGAACTGAAGGAAAAGAAGATCACGGAACTCTCGGGCATTGCCAAGGAACTCGGCGTCGAGGGGGCGTCAGGGATGCGCAAGCAGGACCTGATTTTCGCCATCCTCAACGCGACCTCGGCCAAAAACGGCGCCATTTTCGGAGAGGGTGTCCTGGAAATCCTGCCGGATGGCTTCGGCTTCCTGCGCGCGCCGGATGCCAATTACCTGCCCGGCCCTGACGATATTTATGTCTCGCCGTCGCAGATCCGTCGCTTCAACCTGCGTACCGGCGATACCGTCTCCGGGCAGATTCGCCCGCCCAAGGAGGGCGAGCGCTACTTCGCCCTGCTCAAGGTGTCCGAGGTCAACTTCGAGGATCCTTCGGTCGCACGGGAGAAAATCCTGTTCGACAACCTGACGCCGCTCTATCCCGATG
>JBFIMV010000031.1:0-11997 GCA_041611575.1 Desulfuromonadales bacterium
GCCCGGCGCCAGCTCGACCGCATCGCGCCGCTCCTCCTGCAGGAGGTCCTGGGCAGTCCGGACCCGGCAATGGCACTCGCTAACCTGGAAAAGTTCCTGGCGGCGTGCCGCCGGGCGCGTGGCACCTTCTACGCTCTTCTGGCGGAGAACCCGGAGATCATCAAGGTCCTCATCTCACTCTTCGCCACCAGCCAGTTTCTCTCACGCAGTTTCATCCAGCACCCTGAAGTCCTCGACGCCCTGGTATCACGCGCCTACGCCCAACAGACCAAGACTCCGGAAGCCCTCTATGAGGAGCTGGCCGAACTGCTGGAAAACGCGGCGCACTACGAAGACAAGCTCGATACCCTGAGACGTTTCCGTAAAGAAGAATTCCTGCGTATCGCCCTCAACGACATTTACGGCAACACCCCGCAGGGACAGACGACCCTGCAGCTCTCCCATGTAGCCGATGTCTGCCTGCAACATTCCCTGGCGATCGCGCGCCAGGAGTTGATACCGCGCCACGGTCTGCCCTACTGCGCTGAAGGCGACGACGCCCACGAGGCCGCGTTCGCCATCATCGGCCTGGGCAAGCTGGGGAGCATGGAGCTGAATTACCATTCGGACCTGGATATCATTTTCATTTATGAGGGCGAAGGCGCAACCCGCGCGGTCGACGGCACCGACCCGCAGCGCTTCAAGTCCTTGACCAACCAGCAGTACTTCGCGCGCCTTGCCCAGCGGACCATTTCGGTCCTGACCCTGATGACCCGGGAAGGCAACCTCTACGAGATCGATACGCGGCTGCGACCATCGGGGAACCAGGGCCCGCTGGTCACCTCGCTTCCGGCCTACAAGACCTATCATGAAGACACGGCGGCCCCCTGGGAGCGTCAGGCACTGATCAAGGCGCGGGTCGTCGCCGGGTCGCCGGAACTCGCGGCGAGCTATGACAGCCTGACCGCCATGATCGTCTACGAGCGGCCACTCCCCGAAAATCTCTCGGCGGAAATCTACCGCCTGCGCCAACGGATGGAAAAAGAAATCGGGCAGGAAACCGACCAGCATCTCAACATCAAGACCGGTCGTGGCGGCATGGTCGATGTCGAATTCCTGGCCCAGTACCTGCAACTCTGCAACGGCCAAAACAACCCTGCCCTGCGTTGCCGCAACACCATCGACGCCCTGCATGCCCTGCACAGCGGGGGCTTGCTTTCAGACGATGACTATGAGAATCTTGTCAGCGGCTACAAGTTCCTGCGCAGACTCGAAAACAAGCTGCGCCTGGTCCATGATCAGTCGGTCAACGAGCTGTCCTCCGAACCGGTTTACCTGACCAAGCTGGCCAGGCATCTCGGCTATTCCGGCCAGACCGGCCAGCCGGCGAATCTCTTCCTCAAGGATTACGCCAGGGTCACACAGAGCATTCGAGAGATTTTCGACCAGTACCTGAAAGACACCGAGGAGGGCCGAGATGAGCAGCGGGGGTGAGAGCAAACGCATCCTGATCGTCGATGACGACCCGAATATCCGGCGATTCCTCACCGAATCGCTGCGGCTGCGAGGCTTCGAGGTCCATAGCTACGACTCAGCGGAAGCGTCCCTCGAAGAGCTCAGCGACCACGGCTTTGACCTGGCACTGCTCGACATCCTCCTCCCCGGAACCAATGGTCTGCAGCTGTGCCTCAAACTCAGGTCGCTGCCTCAAACCAAAAGCCTGCCGATCATCATGATGACGGCCTTCTATAAACAGGCCGATCACATTCAGGATGCCAGGGAGCAGTATGGGGCCACCGACTACCTGCTCAAGCCGTTCCCCCTGAAGGTCCTGCATGAAAAAATCGACAGTCTTATCGGCACACCTCCCACGTCGACCGCCAGGGGACGCCTCAGCGTCGAGGGAGAGCTCTCGGAGACCTGCCTGTCACGTATCCTGCACAACCTCTACAGCCTGCGCACAACGGGCCTGTTGCACCTGGAAAGCGACGACATCAAGAAGGTTGTCTACATCCGCAATGGTTACCCGATTTTCGTCCGCTCCAACCTGGTCCGCGAGTTCCTCGGCCAGATGCTGATCCGCAGCGGCACCCTCACGGAAGAGGATCTTGAAAAATCCCTGACCTTTTCTCAGGGGAAGGGACAACGGCACGGCATGGCGCTGCTCGAGATGGGGCTGATCACCCCGCACCAGCTAAACGACGTCCTGCAACGCCAGGTCCTGGAAAAGTTGCTAGATATTTTCAGCTGGGAGACAGGAAGCTACAAATTCGTCCAGGCCCGCGAGTTCAAAGAGGGCGTGACCAGCATTGACCTGTCGCCGGCCAACCTGATCCTGCAGGGCTTGCGCGACTATGCCAGCCGTGAACAGAGCCTGAGAATCCTCGAACCCCACCTTGACCAATATCCTCACCTGGCTGAAAATCCGCTTTACCGTTTTCAGGAAATTCAGCTTTCTCACAAGGAGCAGCGTATCTTCGAGAGCTGCCAGGGGGACATGACCCTGCGCGAACTTCTCAAGCGCCACCTCCTCTCGCGCAAAGAAGCCGAGCCTTTGCTGGCGACGCTGTTGTGCACCGGCATACTGGTCGGTCGCCAGGAGTCTGCAACCAAAGCCGGGACATACGGCTCAAAGGGAGACAAAGAAGCTCTCGCCAAGCGAGAAGCCTTCCTCAAGGAGTATGTCCGCATGATGGAACTTGACTACTTCGCGCTCCTCGGAGTCAAAGAAACGGACACGCGCGAGCAGGTACGCAAGGCTTACTTCAAACTGGTCAAGACCTATCACCCGGACCGGTTTTTCGAAGACAATTCCCTGATTGACCTCAAAGACAAGGTCAACTCTCTTTTCCAGCGAATCACCGACGCCCATGAGACCCTCAGCGACAGCAAAGCGAGAGCTCGCTACGAAAACGACCGCAAAGGGACATCACAGCAGAGTACCGGGACCAACCTTGAAAAGCTCCTGATGGCAGAAACCGCTTTTCAGAAAGGCATGTCTCTCTTCCGCAGCAGAAGATATGATGAGGCGCAGCAGCTCTTTGTGCAGGCGCTGGAAGGCAATCCCGACGAAGCGGAATACCTCCTTTACCAGGCATGGTCAGCCTACAAATCCGAGGTTCGTTCACCGGAGAGAACCAATCAGACACGAACCAACCTTTTGCGTGCCGCGGAGTTGAACCCGAAGCTCAGCCAGACGCATCTTTTCCTGGGGTATATCTGCAAGGACGAGGGTAAGGAGACCGAAGCGCGGCGACGTTTCGAAAGGGCGATCCAGGCCGACCCCAACTGTACCGAAGCATTGCGGGAGCTGCGTCTGATGTCGATGCGCGGAGAAAAATCCGATAAAGATAAAAAAGGATTGCTCGGCAAGATGTTCCGCTGATCAGCGCGTTTTCCTCAAGGAGTTTTCATCGATATCGAACCAACTCACGCAGGGGTCGTTGAAAGCGACCCCTGCCTTGTCACAGGCGGTCGCAATGCTGAGCTTCTCGATCATTTGTTGCAGCTGCCCGTAGAGGGTCGTGTCGTGAGGCCTGAAGAGGACGCCGACCTGGGAGTGGCTCCGGCCAATAGAATCCCCCGATGGAAGGCAGTAGAGCACGTCGGCCGGACATCGCACTGTTCTCCCATCGAGCTTCATCTCCACCGTCAGACCGGCCCCCTTGGCCAGCTCGAACGGGCAGGTCATCCGCGCACCACGATCTGAAATAGACACCAGGCGACTTTCATGCCAGCGGCCATCGACCTGCAGGTCGGCTTCGGAGTCCATGACAATCCTGATATGCCGTCGGGGGGTCGGGAAGAAGTGCTCTTCCAGCAGGAGATGAAGCTTTGTCGGGGAGATGGGGATAAGCAGATACTCCCCGTCGTGGAGCGGCAGGGGTGTCAGCCAGATCACGCGCGCTGCCGTGGCCGGCTCGGGCAGGCCCCGTTCAATAAAATAAATGCCACCGGCACCGACATCCTCGGCGACATCAATCTTCCAACCGGCCAGCAGACTGGTCAGAAGCCCCTTAAACTGCGGACTTCGAACTGCAATCGCTACCTGCCTGAGGTCTTTATGACTCTTCCCCAGCAACATCCCCTCATCCTCTCCTACCGCATGGCACTGTGAAAGTCGACGACGATTCCCGTACAGTCATCGTACGGCGGATGCCCGCCCAGATGTTGCCTGACTTCCTCGAAGAGCGCATCCAGAAACTCTACATGATCTCCTTTAATCCTGCCGAAAGCCTCCTCAAGCCGGGCAGCGCCGAACATCTCCCCCCGGGGGTCGCTGCTGTCGACTACGCCGTCGGTGTACAGGAAGAGGCGATCTTCGGCTTCCAACTGGAAGGAGCCGACACGGAACTCCGCCTCGTCGAAATACCCGACGGGATGGCTGGTTGCCTGCAGCTTGAGAATTTCACTGCCGCGTCGCACCAGGCCGGCGGGGTGGCCGGCGTTGACATAATGCATGGTCAGCGTCTGCGGCATGATCACGGCGAAGAAGAGTGTCGCCGAAAAGAAATGGTCGAGACGCTCGGTGCGCTGGGCGAAGGTCCTCAAGAACCTGTTCAGGTCGGTGACGAGGCCCTGCGGGTCGCAGTCCTCCTGGGCCGCCCGGTGGATAAAGCCGTAGACCAGGGACATGACGACCGAAGCGTGCAGGCCGTGCCCGGTGACATCACCGACGAACAACACCTGGCAACCGTCCTTGAGCTCGATGAAGTCGAAGAAGTCGCCGCCCAGGACGTTGGCCATGCGATTGCGCGCGGCCATGCAGCACCAGGCGCACACCGGTGAGTTCTTCGGCATCAACAGCCGCTGGACCTCCCCGGCCAGCTTGTACTCCCGGGCAGTCTGTCTCTGTCTCTCCTCCAGCTCTGCGGCGGACTTTCCCATTCTCACGCCTCCTGGCCGTCAAGCTCCATCAGCCGGATCATTTCACGATCGAGGAGGTGCCGCGGACGAACGTTGCTCAATGCCCTGATCATGCTGCGTTTGAGGTAACGGTTCTCCTTGGACAACTCGCTGATCAATCTCTTCATTTTCTGCCGTTTCTGGTCAACCAGTCCACAGACCGGACAGCAGCAGCAGATGATCGGAAAAGCATTCTGACGTGCCAACTTGATAATATCCGACTCTTCTACGTAGACCAGCGGCCGAATGACGGTGTGACGGCCATTGTCAGCCAGAAGCTTGGGGCTCATGGCCGCAAGGGTGCCGATGTAGAACTGGTTCAACAGCAGGGTTTCGATAAAATCGTCGAGATGATGCCCGAGAGCGATCTTGTTGCAACCGAGCCTGTCGGCCAGGGTGTAGAGCACACCTCGACGGAGACGGGCGCAAAAGGAACAGTAGGACGAACCCGGCCTGCGTTTTTCCTCGATAATCTCGTAGCAGTTCGTCGACTCCATGTGGGTCTCGAAACCGCGTTCCCTGAGGTAATTTTCCAGAACCTCCTTACGGTAACCGGGGTAGCCGGCATCGACGTTAACGGCCACCAGTTCATAACGGATCGGAGCTCTGCGGCGCAACTGGTCAAGGACATGCAACAGTGTGTAAGAATCCTTGCCACCTGAGACCGCTACCGCTATACGGTCACCCTCCTCGATCAATCCGAAATCACCGACCGCCTGACCGGTCAGTTTCTTCACCTTGCGAAAATGTGCGTTGTTCAGCAACACCCCTTACGTCCTCCCGGGAAAGTTATTTCGGGGCATTTAACGACATGCTGCCAAGAAATACAAGGCCGTATAGGACTTTCAGCCTTCCACTTTTATCTCTTCGGTGGCGAATCCGAAGATTTTTCTGACATCTTCGAGCACCAGGTAGAACGCCGGGATCAGCAGCAGGGTAATGCCGGTTGCGAACAAAATGCCAAAAGCCAGGCTGATCGCCATCGGCACCAGGAACTTGGCCTGGACGCTGGTCTCGAGAATCATCGGCATCAAGCCGAAAAACGTCGTCAGCGAGGTGAGCAGAATCGGTCTGAAGCGTCTTTGCCCCGCCTCCATGATGGCGTCAGCGACAGGGAGCCCCATAATCCGGCGGCGATTGACATAATCGATGAGCAGCAACGAGTCGTTGATCACCACCCCGGTCAGGGCGACGATGCCGAACATGCTCAGGATGCTCAAATCGAATCCCATCAGGAGGTGCCCGAGGATGGCGCCGACCACCCCGAAGGGAATGGCGGCCATGATCAGCAACGGTTGCGAATAGCTGCGGAACGGGATCGCCAACAGGGCGAAGATGACGATCAGCACCAGCTGGAAGCCCTTGGCGATGCTCTCCATGGACTCCCGGCGGTTCTTGTCCTCACCTTCCATGTCGTAACTCAACCCCGGGTAGTCGCGCATCAGGCGGGGGAGGTCTTTCGCCTGGATCTCGACCAGAAGTTCCTCGACGTTGGCCAGCCGGGCATCGACCGCCGCCGTCACATTGACCACCCGTTTGCGATCGGTCCGGTTGATCTTGCTGAACCCGCGGCTCTCTTCGAGCGCCGCAGCCTGACTCAGGGGAATCTCTCCGCCCGGGAACCGGATCCGCATCGTTTCAAGGTTCCAGAAATGTTGGCGGTGTTCCTCGGGATAGCGGACCAGGACCTTGACTTCATTGCGGCCACGCTGCAGGCGCAGGGCCTCTGATCCATAAAAAGCCCCGCGCAGCTGGCGGCCCAGCTCCTCTTCGGTCAGGCCGAGGGTTCTGGCTTCGGCTTTCAGCCGGGCTTTCACCTCACGCTTGCCGATGGTGTAGTTATCGGTGATGTCGCCGATCCCCGGATAGGTGGCGATAACCGTCTTGAGCCGTTCAGCCGCTTTATCGAGTGTGGAAAAATCCTTGTGCGCCAGCTGGATATCGATATTGGCGCCGAGATGAATCAGGCTCGAAGTAAAGGACAGGGCCTCCACGCCGGCGATGCCGCCGACCCGCTCCCTCCAGAGATTGGCGATGTCTGCCGCCAGCACGCTGCGCTTTTCACTCGGCGTCAGGAACATGGAAATATTTGCCAGGTTGCCTCCGGTACTGGAAAAGGAGCCGGCGGGGCCCTTGTCCGCAGTCGCCGTGCCGACATCGGCATAGATATGACGCATCAGCGAGGTCCCTTCCGGGACATCCCGGTCCAGCTCGGCGATGACCTCCAGTCCGGCTGAAACAATTCTCTCCTGGACCTGCAGGGTCACCTCCACCGGCGTCCCGGGCGTAAGTTCCAGCGCGACCTGGATGACGTCGCCATCAACTTCCGGCATGAAACGGAACTTGACGATTCCACCGCCAACCAGTCCGACCCCCGCCACCAGCAGGATGCCGACCGCGACCGCCAGGGAGACGTAGCGGTAGTCCAGGCAAGCCATCAGCAGCCGGCGGTATGGGCCTTCGATGAACTGCTGCAGCCGGCTACCGAAACGCCGCCTGAGCCTTTCGAGCGCACCGAGCAGGCGCCCCGGGGTTTCGCGACGCTGCCCGATCGCGAGATGTGCGGGGAGAATGAAGAGACACTCGACCAACGATACCAGCAGGATGGTGATGACGATCGCCGGGATCACCATGATGAATTTTCCCATGACGCCGGCGGTGAACAGCAACGGCAGGAATGCGGTGACCGAGGTGAGGATGGCAAAGACCACAGGCTGGGCGACTTCCGTGGCACCGTCGACCGCCGCCTGCAGGTAGGGTTTCCCGGACTGGCGCTGCTCATAGATGTTTTCGCCGACCACGATGGCATCATCGACCACGATGCCGAGCGCCATGATGAAGGCGAACAGCGAGATCATGTTGATCGAGACGTCCATGGCGGGCATGAACAGCAAGGCGCCGCAAAAGGAGATGGGGATGCCGAGCATGACCCACAGGGCCAGGCGGATTTCCAGGAAGAGGCCGAGGATGATGAACACCAGGACCAGACCGATCAGGGCGTTTTTGACGAGCAGGTCCTTGCGGCTCTTGAAGAGTTCGGAATTATCATTCCAGGTCGCCAGCCTGACCGACTCCGGCAGTTGCTTCTGCCTGGCCTCGACGAACGCCTTGACGGTGTCGGAAATCTCCGTCGGTTTCTGATCGCCGACCCGGTAGACCTTGACCATCGCCGCCGGGTGCTTGTCGAACAGGCCGAACTGGTCGGTCTCGGCAAAGCCGTCGCGGATGGTGGCGATATCGTCGAGGGTGACCTCCGTGCCGTCCGGGGTCGTCAACAGCACGATGGCCCCGTACTCGTCGCCGACGTAGCGTCGTTCCTTGGTCCGCACCAGGATCTCGCCGTTCATGGTCCGGATCGTTCCGCCGGGGAGGTCCAGAGACGCCTGGCGCACCCGCCGGGCAATCTGGTCGAAGGTCAGACCGTAGCGCCGCAAGTTGGTTTCATCGACCTCTATGGCAATTTCGTAGGGGCGCACTCCTCCGAGATCGACCTGGGTGATGCCCGGGTACAGAAGCAGCTCGTCGCGCACCTGCTCCGCCAGCTCGCGCAGGCTGCGTTCCGGCAGCTGGCCATAGACGACGACGGAGATCACTTCGCGGCGGTTCAGCACTTTGCTGACGACCGGCTTTTCCGCATCCTGCGGGAAATTGATGATCCGGTCGACTTCGCTCTTGATATCCTGCAGGACCAGGTCGATGTCGGCATCGGTGGTGATCTCGGCCGTCACCACGCCGTACCCCTCGGCCGCCAGGGATTTGAGCTGCTTGATGCCGTCAACCCCGGTGAGGTTCTCTTCGATATTGAGGATGATCCCCTCCTCAACCTCTTCCGGGCCGGCGCCGGGATAGGCCACCCTCACCTGGATACGGTCAAGCGAGATGTCGGGGAAAACCTCCTGCCTGATGCTCACGCCGAGGATCAGTCCGCCGACGATGAAAACCAGCATCAGCAGGTTGGCGGCGACATGATTGTTCGCCATCCAGCGGATTGCGGCATTCATCGCGCCGCCCCCTGCATGTGCGGCCTCAGCAGCATGCCGTCAGCGGCGCCGGACAGGTTGGTTATGATGACTTTTTCGCCGTCGGCAAGCCCCGCATGCAGCAGGATTTCGTCCCGCTCACGGCGCAGGGTTTCGACCTTGCGGATCCGCAGCCGGTTATCGTCATCGACCACCCAGACGGTTTCATTGTCGCGCAGGGCACCGCGCGGGATGACAATGGCACCCTTTTGCGTCCGGCCAAGCATTTCGACTTCAACGAACATCCCCGGACGCAGCTGGTCGAGCAAATCGCCCTTCTCCTGCTTCGCCGCGTACGGATCTTCGACTGTAATCACCACGCGCGCCATGCGACTGAGCGGATCAATATCCCCGAGGACCCGGACGACTTCCCCCTTCCATCGGGAGATGTGCCCTCCCGTTTTCAGCTTCACCTCCGCCGTCGCCCCGCTTGTTGTCTCGCCGCGACGGGGAACCTCGAGCCAGGCCAGGTCTTCAAGCGGCACGGGGACGACGATCTCGACCAGGTCGGTGCCGGTGATCGTCGCCACGGGCGCCCCCATCCCCAGGAACTGCCCGAGATCCACCTGCTCGCTGCGCACGAAACCGTTGAACGGGGCGTGGATGCGGGTCCGCTTCAGGTTCAACTCCGCCTGCGCGATGGCAGCTTCGGCAGCATCGCGTTGCGCCCTGGCGTTGATGAGCTGCGGCTCGTAAACGACCAGAGGGTCCGGCGCCGCACCGTCCCTGCCGCCAAGCCTCTGCCATTCGCCACGGGCCACTTCGGCCAGGTTCCGGGTGCGCGCCAGTTCGAGCTCTGCCTGCGCCAGGCTTGCCCGAGCCAGTTCGATCGCCAGCCGATAATCGGCGTCCTCGATGGCGAGGAGCTGCTCTCCTTTGTGAAAGAAACCACCGACGATCAACTGTGGAGCGATTTCGACGACCTTGCCGCTGACCTGGGGAATAATGCGTATCTCGTTGCGCGGTTCAACCGTTCCGGTGCCTCTGACCTGAACCTGCCGGTCAATCGACACAGCCTCGACAAACTCCGTCAAGGGGCCAAGAAAAGGTTCCTCATGTTGTTGGGGAGGCTGGCGCAGCTTGACCAGAACGACCGCCATGGCAACGGCTATGAGGACAACGACGATCGGCAATATGATTTTCTTGCGACTCATGGAAGGGACTCCCTTTCGGAACCTTGACGAATTATCATTTCCTCGCGCATCCACCCGCCACCCAGCGCCCGGGCCAGACCGATACGTTCGCTCAGAACCTGCCGCCGGGCTTCGAGGAGCCGGCTCTGGCTTTCAAACCCGGAACGCTGGGCGACCAGCACGGGCAGGTAATCGGTGATGCCGTGCAGGTAGCGGTCCTCGGCCAAACGCAAGGTGTCTGCCGATGCGGCCGCGACGGCACCCAGTCGGGCCAACCGCTCCTCGCCGGCCCGGTTCCCTGCCAGCGCGTCCTCGACTTCACGGAAGGCGACCAGAGCGGACTGCCGGTAGGCGGCCAGCGCTTCGCGGAGCACCGCCCGGGTCCTGTCGACCTCGGCGCGACGGCGACCACCGTCCACCACCGGGGCGGTCAGTCCTCCGAGCAGGCTCCAGAAGTCGCCGGTCAGCAGCCCTGTCGCCACATCCTGGCGCAGGCCGCCAAAACTTCCGGTCAGGTTGAGCGCCGGGAAGCGGTCCGCTATCGCGGCCGCAACCCGGGCATCCGCAGCCTCGATCCTCTGGAACGCGGCCTGGAGGTCAGGACGTCGGGCGATCAGACTGGCCGGCACATCCACGGCAAACAGCGGCGGCGCGTCGGGCAGGCCTGCCGGCCCGCCTTCTGCCAGGCGACCGGGATAGCCGCCAAGGAGTACGCCGATGGCATGCTCCGCCAACGCCAGACCGGCCTCATGAGAGGGTCTGGCCGCGAGGGCGGCGGCATGGCTCTGCCGCGCCTGGTGCACATCGACGGCCGGCGCCAGACCTCCTCGATAGCGCTCTTCAACGTTTTCCAGGGTTTCGGCAAACGAAGCGATTGTCCGGTCTGTCATTCTCAACTGGGCCCTGGCTTCGATCGACCGGAAGTAGAGTTCGGCCAGACGGGCCGTCAACCCCAGGAAAACCGTCTCGACTTCCAACCTTCCGGCGGACAGGTCGAATTCAGCTGCTTTACGGCGCGACGCAAGCTTCCCCCAGACATCGACCTCGTAGCTTGCCGCAACCGACCACTGCAGCGTGTCACCGACAAAATCCCCCTGCAGCCCCGGTTGACCGGCGCGACTCGCCTGAACGTTGGCGCCAAGTGAAGGAGTCAAGGGGCTGCGAGCGATCCCCAGCAGCGCCTCTGCCTGTTCCAGCCGTGCCAGAGCCTGGGCAATCTCCAGGTTCTGCGCAAACAGCTGCTGCATCAGGCGATCGAGCTGTGGATCGGCAAACACCTGCCACCACCGGTCGGTATCGGATGATTGCACAGCAATTGCATACTGTTCGACGTAGGTGTCCGGCAGAACAACCGGCAAGGTGGCGGGAGACTCGGGCTGCGACATGCAGCCGGCAACCAGGGGGACCATCAGGGTCGTCAGGAGATATCTGATCATGGCGTCGCTTCCAGGCCAGCGGTGGTAAAATCGAGAAACTCTTCGATCAGTTCCTCACTCTTCCTGTCAACTTCAATGCCTTCCGGCACCATCATGCACTTTTCGTTGCAGCGCATGATGTGACTCAGGGCGCCAATCAGGAAATGCAGTCTCAGAAAGAGGGTCTCACGTGACAGCTGCGGCAGGGAACGCGCAAGGGCCAGGTGCAGCCGCTCAAGGAGCGGCGCCATGTGGCGCACGAAGATCGACATCGGCACCCCCCGGGGTTCGGCGAGCGCCCGACCGACCAGGGCGACGAAATTTTCAGCCTCGGCACCAAGATCGCGCAACCGGAAGGTCGGCGCAACAAACGTGCGCAGTATCTCGCGACACCCAGGGGTCCTTCCCGACTGCTCCGCGGCAGAGAGAACAGCGTCCAGCTGCTCCAGGCGGGAAGCATTCAATGGCTCGAGCCGCCGCAGAAAGACCGCCTCCAGCAGACCTTCCTTGCCCCCGAAGTGGTAGTTGACCGCCGCCAGGTTCACC
>JBFIMV010000032.1:0-11958 GCA_041611575.1 Desulfuromonadales bacterium
GATCGCCCGCGATCTCGACGGTTTCGGTTACCTGATCCCCAGGAAGGAGGGCTGCGAGATCCTCGGCACCTTGTGGGATTCGAGCATCTTCCCGGCGCGCGCCCCGGAAGGCCGCGTGCTGTTGCGCTCGATGATGGGGGGGGCTGCCAATGCATCCGCAATCGACCTGTCGGATGCAGAGGTGAAGCGCCGCACCAGGGCCGAGCTCGCCAAGATCATGGGGATTTCGGTCGAACCGGATTTTGTCCGGATCTTCCGCCACCAGCGGGCCATCCCGCAATACGTTGTCGGCCATGCCGCGCGGCTTGCCGCAATTGATGAACGGCTCGCAAAACATCGCGGACTGGTTTTCACGGGCAACGCTTTCGGCGGGGTCGGCCTTAACGATTGTGTCAATGCCGCCAACCTGGCCGGTGAAAAGACCGTGGCGGCGCTGCGGGCTCAAGCCTGATTCCTGTTGCCGAGGATGTCGATGAGTACAGTGACGCTCACGGCCGCCGCGAGGCGGCTGCTCGAAGGGTTGGTCCAGGCCCTGCTCGCTGAAGGCCGGTTCACACCCGGCCGGCCGGAGGGGGGTCGTGCGCTGGCTGCGCTTGGCGAGGATCTCCGTAACTGGTTGAGTCACACCCCGCGCATAGTCCTGCTCGGCGGCAACCCCGGCGACCCCTTGAGCTGTTCCGTGCTGGGACTGGCGAAGGAAGCTGTCGATGCGCTGCAGGGCATTGAAGAGGGCGCGCGTCCGACCGTCCAGGTGCATCTCGGAGGCTTCTGGCGTGATCGGCGACTGGTGCTGATCTGTCTCCGGCAGGGGCTGACCAAGCCGGAACTTGATCTCCTGTTCCACCTGCTCGGTCAACATGCCGGCAAAGGGCTGCTCCTGCGCAAGCGTGTCGGCGAAGAGCAGCTGCGCGGCCGCATGCCCCATGTCAGCCTGGTCTTTTTGGATGATCTCCAGGAGACCGGCCCGTCGCTCTTCTGGTCGGGCCGAGTCGCCCTGACGTGGCTGCACCATGATCTCAATCTGTTGTCCCACGTCCAGGGCCTGCCTGCCGGCCTGGCGCCGGCCTGGCGCAAGAGCCTCTTCGCCGGCGCTCTCGAATTGCCCCACAAGCTGGGGCACCTCGCCGATTTCTTTGCCGACCTCAACCTGATCGCGGAAAATATCGATGGTTACGACAAGGACGAACTGGTCTTTTCGCTTCTCGAGAACCTCGACAATAATCTTTACAGCGAACTCTGCCTGCAACTCTGCGCCAAGATCGAACGCCTGCAGGAGAAGCTCGACAAGCAGGACGATGACAATGACCGCAAGCGGCTGTCCGCCCTGCAGTGGGTCACCCGAAGGATCTCCGAGCAGATGATGGAGGACAAGTCGGTCGGCCCGGAGCACTACCACACCCTGGTCCTGCGAAAAGTTATCCTGTACGAAGAGATCCCCAGGCACATGCGCCCCCGGGTCGCCAGTCTGCAGGTGTTGACCAGCTTTCTGGCGAACCCGCAACGCTACTTCGCCGAAGTGGAGGGAAGCCACAGCCCCGAAGTCCTCGAAACCCGCCTCTGGCGGTTGCAGGAGATGCTCCCCAAGATGTTTCAGGCGCTGCGTTTCGATGCCGCCAGGCAGGTATTGCAATTCTCGCAACGCTACGGGCCGACCTTCGAGATCATGAATCGCCCGGACATCATGCAGCAGGTGATGGAGGCAACCGCCGCCGTCCTTGCCGAGGCCGATCGCGGGCAGAAATCCGCCCTGATGCAGACCCTGCCGCAAATGGGTCGGACTGGTGTCCATCTGCTGATCGACCTGTCCGATCATGCCAATCGTTCGGTGCGACGTTCCGCTCTCGACTGCCTGGTGGAGTTCGGCCAACCGATCGTCCCGGTCCTGTTTGACCGGCTCACGGCCAAATCAGGCTGGCACTACCTGCGCAACATGCTGGTCCTGCTGGCCAAGGTCAACGCCGGCGGGCCGAAGGTGGAAGGTTTGTTCCTCAGCAGCCTGGCTCATGAGGAGGCGCAGGTTCGCCGGGAGGCGCTGCCGGGGCTGGCACGACTGGTGAAAGAAAATGCTTTTGAGCCGGTCGCGACGGCCCTGGAAGATGTCGACGCAGAAGTCCGCAAACGTGCGGTCGCTTGTCTCGGCATGACCGGTATTGCCGATCCCTCGATCTATCGCCGCCTGGCGGCGATGCTGTCGGCGAAAGGTTGCGGGGAAGACCTGGCGGTGCAGATCGTGGCGACCATAAATCGGCTCAAATCGGCCAATATCGACTGCCGGGAGCTTGAGGATGCGCTGCTGCGCCTGATCACGCCCTCGGGTTTCCTCGGCTTCGGCGGGAGCGTCAATGTCTCCGGACCTTTACGCCTGGCCATGGTCCAGGCTCTTGGCTTCGTCGGCGGCAAGCGGTCGATCAAGGCCCTTGGCAAGCTCTCCGTCGAACGCAACCCGGCGCTCGCCGGGGCGGTGAGTGAGGCGCTCGACCGGTTGCAGCAAAGGGCCGACTGAGAAAGTTCGGCAATAAGTCGGCAACCGGGTTGCTTCTGCCGGTTTACATCTTTACAATGCAACTCAAGATTCAGGCTCTGGCTGAGGGAGAGATTTGATGCGACTGCTGACCCGTTCGGATTTTGACGGTATCTGTTGTGCCGTGCTGCTCAAGGAACTCGGGATGATGACCGAAATGGTCTATGCCCATCCCAAGGACCTCCAGGATGGCAAGGTTTCCGTGACGAAGAATGACATCCTGGCCAACGTCCCCTATGTTCCCGGCTGCGGTCTCTGGTTCGATCACCATTCCAGCGAACTGGAGCGCAACAGCCTGGAAGGGGCTTACCAGGGACTGAGCAAGGAAGCGCCGAGTGCGGCCCGGGTGATCGCGGATTACTACGGCATGGAAAAACTCGCCCGGTTCAGTGAACTCCTCGAATACGTCGACAAGGTCGATGCCGCCCAGCTGACCCACGAGGAAGTTCTTAACCCGACCGGCTGGGTCCTCCTCGGTTTCCTGTGTGACCCGCGCACCGGACTCGGCTATCACAAGTCATTCAGAATCAGTAACCTGCAGTTTGTACACAACCTGGTCGACATGATCGGCAGCATGACGATCGACGAGATCCTGGCTCACCCGGATACCCGGGAGCGCATTGACCTTTACTTTGAGAGCACCGAGAAAGCCAAGAAGTTTTATCGGACCTGCAGCTGGATGGACGGACCGGTGGTGATTTCGGATTTCCGCATCGCCGGGATGGCCCCGCCGTCGAACCGCTTCCTGGTCTATTCCCTTTTCCCGGAGGCGAACATTTCCATTCGCATGCTCGACGGCAAGGACGGCGAATTCGTCTCCTTCTCGGTCGGCTACAGCATTTTCAACCGCACCTCTTCGGTCGATGTCGGCTCACTCATGCTCAATTACGGTGGTGGCGGTCACAAGGCCGTGGGGACCTGCCAGGTTCCCTACGAGCGGGCCGAGGACGTCCTGCACGAGATGGTTGCGGTCATCAAGGAACAATAGACGGAGTTCTTACGGAAGCAGCGACTTTTCGTGGGAACGGAACAGAGAATAATAAACAAGGGGCCCGCCGGTTTGGCGGGCCCCTTGTTGTTCAGAGGATTTCGAGCAGCTCGATCGTGAAGATCAGGTCTTCACCGGCCAGCGGGTGGTTGGCGTCGAGGGTGATCTCCTGGTCGCCGATTTCGATGACGGTGACGACCATGCCCTCCTCGTCATCGCCGGTCAGCTCGAGATCATCGCCAACCTGGGGGTTGATGTTGTCAGGAAACTGGTCGCGGCCGACAACGAAAACCTGCTCGTCATCATAATCGCCAAAAGCGTCGTCGCAGGCGATGGTGATGGTCTTCTTCTCGCCGGGGGCCATGCCGATCAGCGCCTCTTCGACCTGCGGGAAAAAATCTTCCGCACCGATCACGAGTTCCATCGGACCGGACTCGCAGCCACAGCTGTCATCGCCGCAATCGTCATCGCTGCAGTCAGCGTCTGTATAAGTGGTATCGAAGACGGTACCGTCTTCGAGTTTGCCTTCGAAATTGAAACGGACTTTGTCGCCCTGTTTTGCCTGTGCCATCTGGTTTTCCTTTCTGGACTGTTTGAGGTCACTCCGCGGCTGTGTGCCGTGAGGCTGCGCAGTGTTAGCACAGCGGCGTATGCATGACAAGCGATAATTGAGATGCGAGGGGTGCGAGGATCGAGGTGCGAGCCTTCAAGGCAGAAGCACAAGTCTCACCTTATTCCTTTTGTCTCCCTACCTGCCTGGCAGGAGATGCACAAGGGTGCTTCCGGGCGGGCTTTGAGGCGGGCGTAGCCGATCTCCTCTTCGCAGGAGGCGCAGAGGCCGTACTCGCCGTCGGCATGGCGGCGCAGGGCGGCTTCGATGTGTGCCAGGCGGGTCTGTGCAGTGCGCCGGTTTGCCTGTACCATGCTCTGCTGCTGCAGGGCATCCATGCGCGAGAGGCGGCCGATCGGTGCGTCAAGGCTGACCGGCCGGGCTCCGTCGCAGGAATCGGCAAGCAGCTGCCGCAATTCCGCGCGCAGCGTGAGTAGTATTTTATGCAGTTCTGATCCCCGGGATGCAGTCATATCCATGCGACTGGCCCCTATTTCGATTTCCGGCGATAGAGATCGGTCTTGAGGCTCGAGACCCGGTCGAGAAAGAGCAGGCCGTCGAGGTGGTCGATCTCGTGCTGGATGGCGACCGCCTCGAAGTCCGTGGCCTCGACGAAGCGCAGCCGTCCGCTGCGGTCGGTGAACTCGACGACGATGCGGTCGGCACGGGTGACGTTGCCGGTGTAGTCGGGGACGCTCATGCACCCTTCGCGCATGACCTGGCTGCCGGTGCGTTCGAGGATCTCCGGGTTGATCATTTCCAGCAGGCCGTGGTTGTTGTTCTTGCCGAGCTTGCTCTTCGAGACGTCGACCACCACGATGCGCAGGGGCACGCCGATCTGCGGCGCGGCGACGCCGACCGAATGGCCGGAGTCGACCATGGTGTCGACCAGGTCCTGCAACACGCTGATCGCAGTGGCATCAACTTCTGCTACCGGTGCGGCAACCTGCTTGAGGATGGGGTCAGGGTAAAGGCGGATGGGGCGAACGGCCATGTCAGAGTTCCACCGTCGGGATGGTGCGCACCGTGATGTCGATCTGCAGTTCGTCACGGACCGGCGCCAGCCAGGCGTCGACGTCGGTCTCTTCGATCCCTTCCGGCAGCGCCGCCTCGAGGATCATGACGTAGACCGGGCGCTGCTCCGAGCCGACCAGCTTGGTGTTGAGGTCGGTGATGTTGACCTTCTTCTCGCCGAGGATCTGCGCCACGCGGTAGACGATCCCCGGCTTGTCGGCGCCGTAGACCGAGATCATGCAGAGGTCGCCGGTGATCTTCGGATGAATCTCGCCCCCCGGCTTGAGGACGCGCAGGGCGACGGTCAGGTCGGCGTCCTCCAGCGGCTTGAAGGCGTCGCCGAAGCTGTCACGGCCGGTGAACTCGGGGTGGGCGAGGATCAGGATCATGGCGAACTGGCCGCCGAGGATCGAGCAGCTCGAGTCGGCGATGTTGCAGCCGAGGTTGAAGAGTATCCCGGTGACCTGGGAGACGATCCCGGGACGGTCCCGGCCGACGATGGTCAGGGCAAAATGATGCATGGCGCTCCTCCACTTTTGACATCAGGATGTAATCGCTATACTTTTAGCATGAGCGGGGCTTTTTATCAAAAAAAGTGAGCCGGGTTATTCACGTCCCTCGTACCGTGTCCTCGTACCGATTTGATTGCCATGAATTTGCATGTCAAAGATCTCCGCATCGATTACTTCCGTGGCTCCGGCCCCGGCGGGCAGCACCGCAACACCAGCGAGACCGGGGTGCGCATCACCCACCTGCCGACCGGGGTGGTGGTGACCGCCACCGAGTCGCGTTCACGTCACCAGAATCTGCAGCGGGCCATGACGCGTATGGAAGAGAAGCTGGCAGCCCGCAATCGCCGCCGTGCGCCACGCATTGCCACCAGGCCGGGCAAGGCCGCAATCGTCCGCCGGCTCGAAGGCAAGCGCCGTCTTGGGGAGAAGAAGCAGGGGCGCAAGCCGGTCGACCCTTGAAGCACAGTTTTAATCCTCGCCGTTGATGACAGCCGAGGCTTCTTGACATTCCCTGTTTAAGTTGTCATCGTAAATTTTCCGGGAGTTGCGTCCAAAGGCTCCTTCCGGCCCTGAAGAAGGCGGTTGATCGTCAACTTCTCACCCGTGAGGGTCTGCATGTCTGCTTCAGCACGATTTCACCGCCGACTGGTTCTTCTCCTGGCGCTGTTGTGCCTTCTTGCCGCGCCTGCCTTTCCGACCACCGGCATCGACCCGTCTGTCTCGCCTGCCGCAGCCAGTATTCACCTTTCCCAGACGGAAAAAGCCTTCCTGAAGGCCCACCCGTTGATCCGTCTGGGAGTCGGCGAAGATTGGGCGCCCTCGGTGATCCGGCGTCCTTCCGGGGACCTGGACGGATTCGAAGTCGATCTGCTGCGCCATGTCAATACCGTGACCGGGGCGAATATCGAGTTGGTCGCGGGCCCGTGGCAGGAGATCGTCGAACGCGCCACCGTCCGCGAGCTGGACGGTCTGTCGACTTCGGCGGCAACCAGGAAAAGGGCGGAATCCTTCCTCTTCTCCGATTCTTACATGAGTGTCTATCCGTTGTTTGTCGTCGCCGCCGACAGCCCGCGAAAGATCGAGAAAATTGAAGACCTGCATGGTCAGACCGTCGCCTTTTTGGCGGGTCACGCTGTCTACTCCGCAATGCTTGCCGCCCACCCGCAGATCACGGTTCTCGAGGCGCCGAGCGAAGCGGATGCGATCCGCGCGGTGATCGAAGGCAGGGCGGCGGCGGCGATTGTCGCCACCACCCAGTTTGCCAGGCACAGCAAGACGTTCAACCCCCTGGTCCGGGCCGGCTTCGTCCTGACCGACCAGCCGATCAGGGTTCTCTACTCAGTGCGCAACGACTGGCCGGAACTCGTGACGATACTCAACAAGGCGCTGGCGGCCCTGCCGGTCGAAGAGTTCAACCGCATCTACCGACGCTGGTTCGAGCTGGATCCTCCTGAGGTCAAGGCAGGCCCGGGAAATCTGCGATTGACGTCCGAGGAAAGAGCCTGGCTTGAGCAGAAACACGTGGTGCGCGCCCGGGTCGGACAATATCCGCCGTTTCACAGCTATGGGGATTACGGTGTGCGCGGCATGGCTGTCGACTACCTGGACCTGGTGGCTGAGAAGGCGGACTTCAAGGTCGAGTATGTTGCCGGCGGGTCCTGGTCAAATGCCCTGGAGGATATTCGCGCACACCACAACATCGATCTGCTGTTGTCTGCCATCAAAACGCCGGAGAGGATGGAATATCTCGTCTTCACCAAGAATTACCTGGCTTCACCGGCGGTAATATTCACCCGGGAGAATAGCCCTTTTATAAGCTCCATTGATGATCTGGCACACAAGACGGTCGTGGTGGAACGCGACTTTTTCGCCCACAAGCGATTGGTTGCCGATTTCCCCGAGATAAAACTCCTGGTCGTGGTCTCGACCGAGGAGGCGCTGAAAGCCCTGGCCGCCGGGCAGGCCGATGGCTACGTAGGCAACCTGACCACCGGAACCTACATTTCGCGAACCAAAGGGTTGACCAACATCAAGGTTGCTGCCCCTTCAAGCTTTGGCAGCGACGGCGAGGCGATGGCCGTGCGCAACGACTGGCCGGAGCTGGCAGGTATCATCGACAAGACCCTGGCGGCCATCACCCCCGAGGAACATGAGGCGATCCGCAGCCGCTGGTTGCCACCGTTGCGCTACGAGTACGGCATCAGCGGCCGGGACGTGTTCCGCTGGATTGCCGGCGTCAGTGTTTTTCTGTTGTCCGTCATCGCGGTCATCCTGGTCTGGAACAAGAAGCTTGGCAGGGAAATTACAGCCCGCACCGCTGCAGAAGAGCAGCTCTCAATGAGCGAGGAGAAGTACCGCACGCTCTTCGAGCGTTCAGCCGATGCGATCCTCATCATCGAGGGTGATCGTTTCGTTGATTGCAACGACGCGACGGTCCGCATGCTCGGTTATGACTCCCGGGCTGGTGTCCTGAATACCCACCCCTGGGATCTGTCTCCCCAGATGCAAACGGACGGGAGGCTGTCGCAGGAAAAGGCCGCCGAGATGATCGCCATTGCGTTGCACAGGGGAAGCCATCGCTTTGAATGGGATCACCTGCGCGCCAATGGTGAGGTCTTTCCGGTCGAGGTGCTGCTGACGGCCGTTCCGAAAGGAGACAGGGAGATTTTACACGTCGTCTGGCGCGATATCACGGTAAGGAAGAAAGCGGAGAGTGTGCAGGCGGAACTTACTGCGGACCTTGAGCGCAAGAACCAGGAACTGGAACGCTTTACCTACGCGGTATCACACGACCTGAAGAGCCCGTTGATCACCATCCAGGGTTTTTCCGGGCTGCTCGAGCAGAGCCTGGGAGAGCGCATCGACGACGACATTCGCCAGTCCCTCAGATATATCAATTCAGCGGCTAAAAATATGTATGTCCTGCTCGATGAGTTGCTCGAATTAAGCCGCATCGGGCGTGTGGTCAATCCTTCCGAATCTCTTGACATGGCGGAAGTCACTCAGGAGGCTCTCGAACTGATTGAGGGCCTGATGGTCGACCGGTCGGTGACCGTGTCCGTTGCTGGCAACCTTCCCCGGATCGTCGGCGATCGCACACGTTTGCGCGAGGTGATGCAGAATCTGCTGGAGAACGCCATCAAGTACTTTGGTCAGCAAGCCGAACCGCGGATCGAGATCGGTTTTTCCTTGTCTGACGGCGCGCCGGCCTGTTATGTCCGTGACAATGGTATCGGCATCTCGCCGAAGTACCATGAGAAGGTTTTCGGCCTGTTCGAACGTCTCAGTCATGATGATGAAGGGAGCGGGGTTGGCCTGACCCAGGTGAAGCGTATCATCGAGCTGCACGGCGGGCGCATCTGGATTGAATCAACAGGAGTGGCGGGGGAGGGAACGACCTTCTGGTTCACGCTGCCGTGGGAGGAGTCTGCTGTGTAGTCTCTTCCGGCGTAATGAAAGAGATCGTTTCAGAAGGCAGTCGATCCGTGCGCGGGTCGGCTGCTTTGCTTGTCGGCTGCAGAATAAAGCCTTTTTGCGCAAAGACGAGAAGACGTGTTTATAACCCTAACGAGGGTTATCGCCACCAAGTATTCCGGACACCGAGAACGACCATTATGGGATGTGAAACCCAATACCTCCTGTTTTCACGTTGCGACTTTGCGACTCGCCTCAAGGTGCGTCATTCTGTGGGTGAGCGATAGCAAACGAGCGTCAAATGGTTTTCAGTGCGAGATTGCAGTCAGCGCCCATTGAACCAGCAGGCAGATGATCAGCAGGGCCAGGTAGAGATGCAGGCCGATACGCAGTCGGCGGGCAGTTTTCTGCGGGAAGGGCGAGCGGGCCAACAGCCACGTCGAGCCGAGCGCCAGGGCGGCGGCGAGACCGGTGACCAGCCACTGCAGCAAAGGTGTTTCGATCATCCGCAGGGCCGGAAGCAACAGGCTCGCGGCGCACAGGGCGAGAATCCAGCGATGGCTCAACAGCAGCAGCCGGTGGTCGCTCAGGCCGTCCGGCAGAACTCTGAAACCGGTCGCCTGCAGCTCCCGGCGATCCGGAAGTGCCAGCATCCAGTAGTGGGGGACCTGCCAGAGGATCATCAGCAACGCCAAAGCGAGTGGCTGCGGATCAGATATCGTCCCCCCCGCCGCCAGCCAGCCGATTATGGGAGGCAGGGCGCCACAGGGGGTGCCGGCGAGGACCGCCAATGAACTGAGCCGCTTGAGGGGGGTGTAGGCCGCCAGGTACCAGGTGAGGGCGGCCAGGCCGAGCAGGGCAGGGAGCGTGCCTGCGCTGGCAGCGAGGATCGTCACGCCGCCGCTGGCAAGCAGCAGGCCGATCGCCATCCCCGCACCGGGGGAGAGTTGCCCGCTGGCCAGGGGCCGACGGCAGGTGCGCTGCATCAGGGAGTCACTGACCCGCTCCAGGACCTGGTTGAGGACCGAACTGGCGGCGGCCAGAAGAAAGATGCCCCAGGTCAGCCCGCGCAGCATCGCGCCGGAGGCCGGCATCCCGGTCGCCAGGGCGCCGGTCAACGCCGTGAGCGCGACCATCAACGCCAGCGGCAGGCGCAGCAGACGGCTCAGGTCGGCAAGTTTCAGCGTGGTCAGGATGCGTGTCTGCATGGCTCTATTTCAGCGTCTCCAGCCAGGCGAGCAGGGCATCGATCTCAGCCTTGCTGAGCCCGGGGTAGGGCGGCATGGCCGGCGGGTAATCCTTGGTGATCTCGGCCCCCGGCTCGCGGATGGCGCGTTCAAGATAAGTGGCGTCGGCCGTGACAGTCGCTTCCTTGCCGTCCTTGATAATCACCCTGGCAGCACCGGACAAACCCTTGAAGCTCGGCCCGACCCGGCGCGTACCATCGAGGCTGTGGCAGCCGAGACAGCCGTATTGATTGGCGAGCGCTTCGCCACGCGCAACGGGGTCTTCAGGCGTCGGCTTTTCAACCGGGGCTGCCGTCGGGGCGGGAGCCGCGATCGCCGGTTTTGCCTCGGGAGCGGGGGCGGCAGACGGCGGTAAGGGTTCAGGAGTCGCCTGGCCTCCTCCGGCCTGGAGGCTCATCAGGTAGCTGATGATTTCAGCCAGCTCCTCGTCGGGGATACGCCCTGCGTAGGAGGGCATGGCGGGGGGGAAGCCGTCGACGATTTCCACCTCCGGTTTGATGATTGCCCGTTCCAGGTAGGCGCTGTCCGTGGTGATGCTTTGCTTTGCGCCGTTGATCACGACCGACACCTGGCGACCGCCGATCCCCTGGAAGGTCGGGCCGACCATGGGGCTGCCGTCGAGGCTATGGCAGCCGAGGCAGCCGTGCTTCTGCAGCAGCCCCATGCCGGCATCGGCGACGGCCGGCTTCTCTGCGAGCCAGCCGGCAAACTCGGCTGCGGGGACCGCTTCGACGGTGGTGATCATGTCGGCGTGGGCGATGCCGCAGTACTCGGCGCAGAAGAGGTCAAAGCTCCCAGGCTTGTCGGCGACAAACCAGGCGTAGGTGTCCATGCCGGGGACGCAGTCGCGCTTGACGCGGAAGGCCGGCACATAGAAGCTGTGCAGCACGTCTTCTGCGACCAACCTCACCTTGACCGGCTGGCCGACCGGGACGTAGAGCTTGTCGGAGGTCTTGCCGTTCTCGTAGGTGAAGAGCCAGGACCACATGCGCGCCGTGGCCGTGACCGGCATGGCGTTGTCGGGAATGCGGCGCAGCGACAGGTAACCCTCCCAGCCGTACCAGAACATCATCATGACGAGGATGGTCGGAATGATCGTCCAGGTGACCTCGAGCCAGACGTTGTGGTCCTTCTGACTGAGCGGCTGCGGCTGGCGCCTGCGGTTGTAGCGCCAGACCAGCCAGATCATCGCCACCGTGATGCCGAGCAGCGCGACGGCGCTGACACCGAAGATGAAGTAGAAGGCCCGGTCGACGGACTCGGTCGTAGTGACCAGCGAATGCGTATTCACGAATTCTCCTCGCGGCTAACGGTACAGGACATCGAAAAAGTTGAGGCCGATGAAAATTGCCAGGATCGCCAGCGCCGAAAGCAACGACAACTTGAAGAGCAGGCTTTCGTACTTCATGTGCATGAAGACGGCGATCACCAGCCCCGACTTCAGCGTGGCGATACCGAGCGCCACCCAGATGTTCAACGCTCCCAGGTTGAACTGGGCGACCGCCACGGTGACGGCGGTCAGTATCAGCAGGGCGACCCAGATGACCACGAAGGTCCTGTACGGCACGATATGGGCGTGTTCTTCGGACATGATCACCTCTTTTGTGCTTTGCGACAAAAAGCTTATAACGCCCGTTCGCTTTGCTCACTCA
>JBFIMV010000033.1:0-11784 GCA_041611575.1 Desulfuromonadales bacterium
AAGCTGGCGTCTTTGCGCAAGCGACATGGAGCACCCCGTCCTCAAAATAAAACAGTGATAAAGTTACCAGAAACCCGGAAGCGGCGCAAACGCGAAAAAACGAAAGCCCGCAAAAAGCGGGCTTCCGATAGTCAAAGATCTCTACTGAACATGCAGGCATCAAAAGGGAATATCGTCATCGGGATTGAATGGCGGCTCTTCGTCACGGGAAGAGCTCTGCGATGACGCCTGGGAAGGCCGGTTGTTGCCACTGCCACCACTCCCCTGCTCGCCGGCACGGCTGAGCATCTGCATCTCGTTCGCAACGATTTCGGTGATGTAGCGCTTGTTGCCATCACGGTCGTCGTAAGAGCGGTTCTGTATGCGTCCTTCGATATAAACCTGCTTGCCTTTGGTCAGGTATTTGCCGCAGATTTCTGCCAGGCCGGCCCAGACCACGATATTGTGCCATTCGGTACGGTCCTGCTGCTCACCCTGCTTGTTCTTGAAACGATCCGTTGTCGCCAGAGAGAAAGTACAGACAGCCGTACCCGATGGCGTGTAGCGCAGCTCCGGGTCTTTCCCCAGGTTGCCGACCAGAATGACCTTGTTGACGGACATGAGACACCTCCATTGCACTCGATTGAAGTGGCAGTCTAGCCGAATCGGGTCAGGCTGTAAAGCGCTTTACCCGGCACACCCACCCGCCGTACTCAGAAATTTTCTTCCGCATAATCCGGCATAGAGCTGAACCATTCGCGATGCCGACGGGACTGCTGGATGGCACGTTCGGCCAGGGCGATGATTTTCTCCCGATCCTTCGGGTAACTCCCCGCCAGGTTGAGAATATTGGAGACATGGTTCGAGCGCAGGATGGTCTTCTGCGGATCAAGATGGCGCACGATCTCCAGAGCTTCGGCGAGGATCTCCCCGTTGGTCAGCGGCGTGATCGAACGCAGGAAATCATCGTTATGACGATGAAACAGCGTCAGCAGGGAGAAATACTCCGGCGAGAGCGCCGTCACCCATTGCGCCGTGGCCCGGGCATGCTCCCGGCTGCGCTCCCGACCGGCCAGGCCGAGTATCGCCGTCACCGAAAGCTTCATCCCGGCCGACTGGGCCTTACGGCAGAGGGCAAGCATCTCGTCGGGTTCGAACCCTTTGCGGATCGCGGCGAGCGTGACCGGGTCACCACTTTCCAGGCCGAAGTAGAGGATGCGCAATTTCCTGGCGCGCAGCGCTGCCAGTTCATCAACGGATTTGCCCCGCAGGCTGTTCGGCGATGCGTAGATGCCGACGCGCGCCAGGTTCGGGAACTCCGAAACCAGGAGATCGAGGATCTCCAGCAACCCCGCCTGCGGGTAGACCAGGGCATCCCCGTCGGCCAGGAAAACGCGCTGTACGTGACTTCGCCAGTTCAATGGCAGGCGGCTGATCTCGGCGCGAATCTCGGCCACTGGACGGAGCGTGAAACGCTTGGTTTTGTACATTCCGCAGAAGGTGCAGTGGTTCTGCGAGCACCCCAGGGTGATCTGGAATATCTGGCTATGCGCTTCGCTCGGGGGGCGGAACAGCGGATAGTCGTAATGAATCATATCGAACATGCTTAACCCTAACCGGATTACCTAGTCCTGAGTCCTGAGTCCTGAGTCCTGAGTACAGTAATCTGATTCTCGGTACTCATGCAAGGAACAGCCCTCCTCACTCCTCACTCCTCACTCCTCACTCCTCACTCTTACCCTCGATCATCCGCAGATAGCGCCTCGCTTCTTCAGCGGTTTCTGCCGATTGCGCCAGATCGGCAGCGGCGAGAAAATAGTGCCAGGCCGAAGTGTCGCATCCGGGCTTGTGCAGCAGGGCGCGGCCGGCACCCAGGTAGGCACGATCCTGGGCTTTGTCACCGGGTCGCTCCGCTATCAGCCGCCGGAAGACAGTCAGGGCTTCATCCGGCGCGCCACGCTGCAGGAGATACTCGCCGATGTCAAGCAGGCTGTGCGTTGCCACCTGGCCACGCTGGGCGCGTGTCTCCAGGTCACGATAGCGTGAGACTGCATGTGACATATCGCCGCGCTCGATCGAGCGGATAAGGTCTGTGACCGCGTCAACCAGCCCTGCCCGTTTGCGGGCACCGCGCGCGGCCGCTCCCTTCAGCCTCATCAATCCGGGAAGGCGATCAGAGACCAGGGCAAGGGATAACCCTGCAAAAAAACCGCCGAGATGCGCACCGTAAGCCACACCTCCGCCTTCCGCCGAGCGCGTCAGGAACGGCAGGAGGTTGTCAATCACCAGGTAGACACCGAGAACGATACGCGACGGGATGAGGACGGTCGTCATGATCAGTGGAAAGAGGAAAACAAAGACCTTGATCCGGTTGCGCGGAAACCAGAGGAAGTAGAAACCGAGCACCCCGGAAATCGCCCCCGAAGCGCCGATCATCGGCACCTGCGAATCGGGAACGAAGAGACCGAAGAACAGGGTCGCCGCCAGGCCCGCCCCGAGATAGGCCAGCAGGTAAGCGCCGTGGCCGAGACGGTGCTCGACGTTGTCGCCGTAGATCCAGAGGAAGAGCATATTCCCGGCCAGGTGCATCCAGCCGGCGTGCAAAAACATCGCCGTGAACATGCTGACCAGCGAAAACTCGGCAGGCCGGTAGCCGTACTTGAAGACCAGCAGATCGTAGGCGGTGATGTGATCGTAGATGAGCGATAACGGCCAGTTGCCGCGAGCGCCTATGGTCTGCAGGTACTCGATGAGTGCGGGATCTCCCAGGTCGGGACGCGACATGCTCGCAGGGAGGGTGAGCGCCAGGAAGACGACAACATTGACCCCGATCAGCAACCAGTTGACATACGGGGTTGTCTTGGGATTGGGAATGTCGCCGATCGGTAAAAGCATTGATCACTCGATCTCGTCGGTAAGTGCGAGGCACGTCGTCAGCATACCACAGCCTATGCAGCCGTAAACATCCCTCTGATTCCTCTGTATCCCGCCGGGCGTCTCCTGTATGCTGTGTGCCGGCTCCAATCACTAGCAACGGAGGAGAACATGCACACCATCTGTTTCAACGGCAGCAACATCCCGGTCGGCAAGATCGTCTGCATCGGTCGGAACTACGCTGAACACATCAAAGAGCTCGGCAACGCCGTTCCCGGCAAGCCAGTGATGTTCATGAAGCCGGCAAGCGCGATCGTTGCCACCGGCGGCACAGTGCACATCCCCCCCTATTCCGATGACTGCCATCACGAGGTCGAGCTGGCCGTCCTGATCGGCAGCCCCGCCTGCCGGGTCGTTGCCGCCGAGGCCCTTTCCCACGTCTCGGGCTACGCCGTGGCAATAGACCTGACCTTGCGCGACGTGCAGAATGCCCAGAAGGAGAAGGGGCTTCCCTGGGAGATCGCCAAGGCCTTCGACACCTCCTGTCCGCTCTCGCCTTTTGTCTCCTCCGAGCAGGTCGGCGATCCCCAGAACCTGCGCCTGCAGTTGAGCGTCAACGGCGAATTGCGCCAGAACGGCAGCACCGCCGACATGATGCGTACGGTGGCGGAACTGATCGCCGCGACATCTGACTATTTCACCCTCGAAGAGGGGGACATCCTGCTCACCGGGACACCGGCCGGTGTCGGCAGAATCGTCAGTGGCGATCGGCTCGACGCGTCCATCGAACGCGTCGGCACACTCCAGGTGACCGTGGCGTAAACGGAGGCCTTCCGCTAACAGGAGGTCTTGTTCCTCCTGCTGCGTGACGCTCCCGCCAACCTCAGGCGATTGCTCAGCAGGTGCGCCTGGCGGGTCGGTTCGGGCAGGCGGTAGCCTCCACCACACTGCAGGGTGATTTCCGCCGCCCCCTGGCAGTCAATTCCGTGTCCGGGAGAAACGTACAGCGGCCTGACCCGGTCTTTGGTCCTGACCACCCGGCCGATCTCCTCATCCCCCTCACGCAGCACCGCGCAATCCCCCCGCAACGCACCCGGATCATCAGACTCGCCGCAGAGCCGGCTCTTGGCGCAGCCGATGGTCGGCAGGTCAAGCCAGAGACCGAGGTGACAGGCCAGTCCGAAGCGGCGGGGGTGGGCGATCCCCTGCCCATCGGCGACGATCACATCGGGGACGGTTACAAGGGCTCGGAACGCTTCGAGAAGGACAGGCAATTCGCGAAAGGACAGGAGGCCCGGCACATAGGGGAAATTGACCATGCCGCAGGCCGAAGCCTCTTCGATGACCTCGAGGGACGTTACGTCAAGAATCACCACCGCCGCATGAAATTCTTGCGCGTGCATGCGATAGGAAACATCGACTCCGGCCACCAGGCTCCATGCTTCACCCAGGGTATCCTGCAGGACAACCCGCCCGGCCAGATCTTTTTGCAATGCGATGGCTTCTTGCGGCGTCAGGTCCCAGCCATGAAGATTCTTGAACTGCATCAATCCCCGTTGCAGACGTGCGCTTAATTGACCTGGTTCTGCGGTTGGCCGGCAAGGAACGCCTGCACATTCGCGACGACGGTCGCCATCAACCTCTGGCGGGCAGCCAGGGTGGCCCAGGCCAGGTGCGGCGTGACCAGGCAACGGGGCGCAGCCAGGAGCGGGTTGTCCGTCGAGGGCGGTTCCTGGGAGAGGACATCGAGACCGGCGCCGGCAATCACCCCATGCCGGAGCGCGGCAGCGAGCGCGGCTTCATCGACCAGCGGGCCACGTCCGGTGTTGATCAGGAAAGCGTCGGGCTTCATGGTGGCGAGACGCGCGGCATCGACCAGGCCCTGCGTCGCCGGCGTGAGCGGACAATGCAGGCTGACGACATCGGCCTCGCTGAACACCCTTTCGAGAGAGGTGAATTCCACCTGGTTTTCAGCCGGATCAGGGGTGCGGGTATGCACCAGCACCTGCATATCAAAGGCCCTGGCTATGCGCGCCACGGCCCGGCCGATACCGCCGTAACCGACGATACCGAAGACCTTGCCGGCGAGCTCCACCTGCGGGGATTCCCAGAAGGCGAAGTCGGGAGATGTGCACCAGGCCCCTTCTCGCACCCGTGCAGCATGCCGGCCGACCCCGCGGGACAGCTCGAGGAGGAGCGCGAAGACGTGCTGGGCAACAGACGGCGTGCTGTAGGCCGGAACGTTGGTCACGACGATGCCCCGCTTCGCGGCCGCCGCGAGATCCACGACGTTGACCCCGGTCGCGAGCACGCCGACGTAGCGCAAACCGGGGAGGGAGGAAAACTCCTTCTCCCCGAGGACGACCTTGTTGGTCAGAACGACGTCGGCGCCGGCGGCGCGCGCCACCGTCTGGTCGGCGGGCGTGCGATCATGCACGGTCAGGTCGCCGAGCTGCGACAGTCCGTCCCATGAGAGGTCACCCGGGTTGAGCGCGTGGCCATCGAGGACGACGACTTTCATTTCGCGCCCCCCGGGCCCTTGAAGATCAGCCCGTGACCGTCGTACATGCGCTCGAGATACCCTTTCAAACGCGCCGTGTGTTCCCGGTCAGCCTCGGCCAGGGCCTTGAACATCGTCTGCAGGTCAGGCTGGCCGCCGGTGTCGGCAAACACCAGGTGGGCTTTGAGAAATTCATCTTCCAGCTCTACCGAGGCGTAGATCGCCTGCTCGAGGGAGAGGCGCCCTTCCTGCGCATCGAGCAGGATCTCCCCGGCCCGGTCGAGCAGGCCGCGCACCTGCTCGTCGCTCAGGCCGCAGTCGGTGATGCCGGCCATCTCCAGCCGTTCACTGGTCGAACGGATACGGTGGGCGTGACGGTCTTCGTCAGCGGCCATCTCCTGCCAGATTTCCTTCAACTCCGCGTTCGCTTCAGGATGATTGACCAGTTCACGGTAAATGTCGCCAACCCGTTCCTCAATATCGACGCAGACCTTCAATATCGCTTGCATGCTCTACCCTCCCCTGCATCCTTTCGTGCGAACCGTACGATGCCTCTTCTCCCGCCGGACAGCGGCGGGCCGTTGATAATTATAGCCCATCCCCGTGGTTACGGACAGGGCCAATTGCGCCAGGGTCGCGATCTGTCATCCTGGCAGAGAGGCAATTGCTCCCTAGCGACGCAGCGGGCCAATACAACGAAAGCCCCCGGCCAGGCCGGGGGCTTTCGTTACTTGCGAATCTGCGCCGGCTACTTCTCTTCCAGCACTGCCTGCGCCGCCGCCAGCCGTGCGATCGGTACGCGGAATGGGGAGCAGGAGACATAATCGAGGCCGATGCGGTGGCAGAACTTCACCGAAGAGGCCTCGCCGCCGTGCTCGCCGCAAATGCCGAGCTTGATGCCGGGACGGGCCTTGCGGCCCAACTCGCAGCCCATCTTCACCAGCTGGCCGACGCCTTCCTGGTCGAGGGCGACGAACGGGTCGTTGGGGTAAATCTCCTGCTCGACGTAGAACGGCAGGAACTTGCCGGCGTCGTCGCGCGAGAGGCCATAGGTCGTCTGGGTCAGGTCGTTGGTGCCGAATGAGAAGAATTCGGCCTCGGCGGCGATGGCGTCTGCGGTCAAGGCGGCACGCGGCAGCTCGATCATGGTGCCGATCAGGTACTCCACCTTGACGCCGTAACGGGCGATCACCTCGTCGGCGACGCGCACGGCGTTGGCGCGCAGGATGGCCAGCTCCTTCACTTCACCGACCAGCGGGATCATGATCTCGGGGACGATCGCGAAGCCCTCGTTCTTGATCAGTTCGCAGACGGCTTCCATGATCGCCTGGACCTGCATATCATAGATCTCGGGAAAGGTGACCGCGAGACGACAGCCGCGATGGCCGAGCATCGGGTTGAACTCGTGCAGCGAGTCGAC
The DNA here is from genome assembly GCA_041611575.1 of Desulfuromonadales bacterium. Taxonomy (GTDB): domain Bacteria; phylum Desulfobacterota; class Desulfuromonadia; order Desulfuromonadales; family BM103; genus JBFIMV01. Next base: position 6,774 of record JBFIMV010000033.1, read on the forward strand.
CTTGGCCTTGAGGACCTGGGCCGGCACCTTGATTTCCTTGGCCAACTCTTCGATATCCGCTTCCGTGTGAGGCAGGAATTCGTGCAGCGGCGGGTCGAGCAGGCGGATGGTGACCGGCAGCCCCTTCATGACGCGGAAGAGACCGAGGAAATCACCCTTCTGCATCGGCAGGATTTTGGCAAGTGCGCGTTTCCGGCCCTCCAGGTCGGCGGCGAGGATCATCTCGCGCACCGCCATGATGCGCTCGCCCTCGAAGAACATGTGCTCGGTGCGGCAAAGGCCGATCCCTTCGGCGCCGAAGTCGCGAGCGACCTGGGCGTCGTGGGGTGTGTCGGCATTGGTGCGCACCTTGAGACGCCGAATCTGGTCGACCCACTCCATCAGCTGGCCGAACTCGCCGGTCAGCTCGGGCTGCACGGTCGGCACTTCGCCCTGCATGACCTCGCCGGTCGAACCATCGAGCGTGATCACATCGCCTTTCTTGAACACCTGGCCGTTGCGGGCGGTAAACTGGTTGGTCTTGTAGTCGACCTTGATATCGCCGCAGCCGGAGACGCAGCACTTGCCCATGCCGCGGGCGACGACCGCGGCGTGGGAGGTCATGCCGCCGCGGGCGGTGAGGATCCCCTGGGCGGCGTGCATGCCGTGGATGTCCTCCGGACTGGTCTCGACGCGCACCAGGATGACCTTGAGCCCGATCTTGGCGGCCTCTTCTGCCTCGTCGGCGCAGAAGACCACCTGGCCGCAGGCGGCACCGGGCGAAGCGGGCAGGCCCTTGGCGACCACGGTCTTGGGGGCGTCGGGGTCGAGCGAGGGGTGCAGCAGCTGGTCGAGCTGCCCGGCTGAGAGGCGCAGGATCGCCTCCTCCTTGCTGATCAGTCCCTCGGCAACCATGTCGACGGCGATCTTCACCGCCGCCTTGGCGGTGCGCTTGCCGCCGCGGGTCTGCAGCATGTACAGCTTGTGCTTCTCGATGGTGAACTCGATGTCCTGCATGTCCTTGTAATGCTTCTCGAGGATGGTGCGGATCTTGGCCAGCTGCTGGTAGCAGTCGGGGAGAACGTCCTCCATCGCCGGCAAATCGCCCGGCTTGTGCTTGGCCTTGTTGATCGGCTGCGGAGTCCGGGTGCCGGCGACCACGTCTTCACCCTGGGCATTGACCAGGTACTCGCCGTAGAAGTAATCCTCGCCGGTAGCGGGGTCGCGGGTGAAGGCGACACCGGTGGCGCAGTCGTCGCCCATGTTGCCGAAGACCATCGACTGCACGTTGACGGCGGTCCCCCACTCGGCCGGGATGTTGTTGAGCCGACGATAGGTGACGGCCCGGAAGTTCATCCAGGAGCCGAAGACCGCGCCGATGGAACCCCAGAGCTGCTCGCGGGGGTCCATCGGGAAATCGCGGCCGAGGTCCTCCTTGATCTTGAACTTGAACTGCCTGACCAACTCCTTGAGGTCGTCGGCGGTCAGCGCGGTGTCGTCCACAACCCCGCGGTCGTGCTTCATCTTTTCCATCAGATGCTCAAGAACGTCGCCATCGAGGCCGAGGACGACGTTGGAGTACATCTGGATAAAGCGCCGGTACGAGTCGTAAGCGAAGCGGGCATCGCCGCTCTGGGCGATCACTCCCTGCACCGTGTCGTCGTTGAGACCGAGGTTGAGGACCGTGTCCATCATCCCGGGCATCGAGGCGCGCGCTCCCGAACGGACGGAAACCAGCAGCGGGTTCTGCTTGTCGCCGAAGGTTTTGCCCATCAATTTCTCGACCCTGGCAAGGTGCTGATTGACTTCTTCTTCGAGACCGGCCGGATAAGTCCGGTTGTTCTTGTAGAACTCGGTGCAGACTTCCGTGGTGATGGTGAACCCGGCGGGAACCGGTAGACCGATGCTGGTCATCTCGGCGAGGTTGGCCCCTTTGCCGCCGAGCAGGTTCTTCATGTCGCCCCGGCCTTCCGCTTCGCCGTTGCCGAAGAAATAGACAAACTTTGCCATCGTGCTTCCTCCCAGTTTATATGTTGAATCGTTGAACTGTTGAATCGTTGAACTGTTGTTTTTTTTTCAACAATTCAACAGGCGCAGCCTATTCAACAATTCAACACGCGCAGCGCACAAACAAAGCGCCGCTCAGTTTCCTAAGCGGCGATCCGTGAGAAGTCTGCGATGTCTGCGAACAGGCCGGCGAGTTGCGTCAGCAGGGCCAGTCGATTGGTCCGGATTTTATCGTCTTCTGCCATGACCATGACGCCGTCGAAGAAGGCGTCGACCGCGGGCCGCAAACTTGCGATCTCCTGCAGCGCGGCGGCGTAGTCGGCCCGGGCCACCTGGCCGGCGACCACCTTGCGCACCCGCTCGAGGGCTGCGGCAAGCTGCCGCTCGCAGTCCGCCTCGAAGAGAGCCTTCTCCACCGGAACATCGACGCCGCCCTTGATGATGTTGCCGGCCCGCTTGAAGGCCACCGCCAGCGGCTCGAAGTCGGCGGCGCCCTTGAGAGCGGCCAGCGCCTCGATGCGCGCCAGGGCGTCCTGCGGCACGTCGAAACGCGCCGAGAGGACCGCCTCGACCACGTCCCCGGCAAAACCGCGGGCCGTCAGCATGTTGACCAGGCGCAGGCGGATGAACTCCACCACGTCGGCCTGCACCTCGGCCTGCGGCCGGGTCAGCTTCGCCCCGAGCAGGGCGAGGCTCTGCGCGACCAACTCCGGAATGCTGACGGCATAGCCGCGCTCAAGGATGATGTTCAAAATGCCGATGGCGCTGCGGCGCAGAGCATAAGGGTCCGCCGAGCCGGTGGGGACCAGGCCGACGCCGAAACAACCGCAGATGGTGTCGATCTTGTCGGCGAGGGAGACGAAGGCGCCGAGGTTGTCCGACGGCAGGGTGCCGCCGGCTTCGGTCGGCAGGTAATGTTCGAAGATCGCGGTAGAGACCCTTGGGTCTTCGCCTTCGATGCGGGAATATTCCCGGCCCATGATCCCCTGCAGTTCGGGGAACTCGTAGACCATCTTGGTCTCGAGGTCGCACTTGGCCAGCTTCGCGGCGCGCTCGGTCAGGGCGACGGCGGTCGGCTCGAAGCGTTCGGCCAGCGAACAGGCGATCTGCGTGAAACGCTCGACCTTTTCGAAGCTGGTGCCGAGCTTCGCCTGGTAGATGACGTTCTTGAGGTCCTCGAGGTGGCTCTCGAGCTTCACCTTCTGGTCTTCCTCCCAGAAGAACATGGCATCGGACAGGCGCGCCCGGATCACCTTCTGGTTCCCCTTGATGACCACCGTCGGGTCCTCGGGGCGGGTATTGGAAACGGTGATGAACTTGTTCAGCAGCTTGCCCTGGGCATCCTCGACGGTAAAGTAGCGCTGGTGGGAGCGCATCGACGTCACCAGCAGCTCGCGCGGCAGCTGCAGGTACTTTTCTTCGAAGGTGCCGCACAGCGGCGTCGGGTCTTCGACCAGGAAGGAGACCTCTTCCAGCAACCCCTCGTCGAGCCCGGCCCGTCCACCGGCTTCCAGTGCGGTCGCCTCGACCTGGGCGCGGATGGTCGCCTTGCGTTCGGACTGGTCGGCCGTAACGCAATGTTGCTTGCATTTTGCCAGCCAGTCGGCGCAGCTGCTCACGCTAAAGCCCTGCGGCGCCATGAAGCGATGGCCGCGCGAGGTGTCGCCGCTGGACAGGTTGCCGTGGACGAAGGGCACCACCGCGCCGCCGTAGAGGGCGACGATCCAGTGCATCGGCCGGGCGAAGCGCACGTCGAGATCTTTCCAGCGCATCGACTTCTTGAAGGTGATGCCGGCCACCAGGCGCGGCAGGATCTCGGTCAGCAGCTCTGCGGTCGGCCGCCCGGGCACTTCCTTCTCGACGAACAGGTACTCGCCCTTGTCGGTCTTCACCAGCTTGAGGTCGGCGACGTCGACCCCCTGCCCGCGGGCGAAGCCGAGCGCCGCCTTGGTCGGGTTGCCCTCGGCGTCGTAGGCGATGTGTTTTGCCGGCCCCATCGCCTCGGTCCGCAGCGTCGGCTGGTCTTCCTCGACGTCGGCGACCGCCAGCGCCAGGCGGCGCGGCGTGGCAAAAGTCCGGACCTCACCGAACGTCAGCCGGGCGTCGTCCAGCTCCTTGCGGATCATCCGCTCCATTTCCGCCATCGCCTTCGGCAGAAAACCGGCGGGGATCTCTTCGGTGCCTATTTCAAGAAACAGCTCTTTGGCCATTATCGCAATCCTTTGGATTTCGTATTGTGATTGTTCGCGTCTCGCGTCCCGCGCTTCGCGTCCCTATTTTTTAAGCAACGGAAAGCCCATCTTCTCACGCTGCGCCACGTAAGCCTCGGCGCACATCCTCGACAGGTTGCGCACCCGGCCGATATAGTGGGCGCGCTCGGTAACCGAGATGGCACCGCGGGCGTCGAGCATGTTGAAGGCGTGGGAGCACTTGAGCACATAATCGTAGGCTGGGAAGACCAGCGGTTTCTGCGCCAGGCGGATGCACTCCTTTTCGAACATGTCGAACAGCTGCAGCATCATGCCGGTGTCGGCTTCCTCGAAGTTGTAGGTGGAGAACTCGACCTCGGTCTGATGATGCACGTCGCCGTACTTGATGCCGCCGCCCCAGTCGAGGTCGTAGACGTTGTCGACCCCCTGGATGTACATGGCGATGCGCTCGATGCCGTAGGTCAGCTCGCCGGGGATCGGCTTGAGGTCGATGCCGCCGCACTGCTGGAAGTAGGTGAACTGCGAGATCTCGGTGCCGTCCATCCACACCTGCCAGCCGAGGCCCGCGGCCCCGAGCGTCGGCGACTCCCAGTCGTCTTCCACCAGCCGCAGGTCGTGCCCCTCGGGTTCGATGCCGATCGCGCGCAGCGAATCGAAGTACTGGTCGACCACGTCGCCGGGCGTCGGCTTCAAGAGCACCTGGTACTGGTTGAACTGCTGGAAGCGATGGGGGTTCTCGCCGTAGCGCCCGTCCTTGGGGCGACGCGACGGCTCGACGTAGGCCACGCGCCACGGCTCGGGCCCGAGCGAGCGCA
>JBFIMV010000034.1:0-11708 GCA_041611575.1 Desulfuromonadales bacterium
CGCATTCCTTCATGAGCTCTGCTATCTCCTCAGCGCTCAACGCGGCGACCACCTGCTCTTCGCTCGCACCTTTCGCGACCCGCGCCGGTTTTTCATGCGCCAGCTTGTAGGCCTGGGTGCGGACCAGGGCCATCAGCCTGCGGTTTTTCATTTCGAGGTCGTACTTCTCAATCGCACCACGGATCATCATCTTCAGCTCGAAGTCGTCCCAGGGCTTGACCAGGAAGCGGTAGACCTCCCCCTGGTTGACCGCGGTGATCGCCGCCTCCACCGAGGTATAGCCGGTCAGCAGCATCTTCACCACCTCCGGCTGGCGGACGCTTATGATCGACAGCAGCTCCGAACCGAACATGCCCGGCATGCGCTCGTCGGAGATGACCACCTTGAACCTGTGGCGCTGCACCATCTCCAGCGCCTCTTCCGCGTTGGGCGCGGTAAAGACCTCGAAATCCTCGTCCTGCAGAGCCCTTACCAACGCCTTGAGCACGTACTCCTCGTCATCAATGATGAGAACCCTGCTGGCAACCTTCTCTTCCATAATTCACTCCTGATCTTATTGAACCACTGCCGGCGGCTTCACCATGTTTTTCGGGTCAAAACGTTCCTGTGAGGCGATAAGCATGTCCAGCAGCTCGGGGTCGAGCACCGAACCGCGCATCTCGTTCAAGACTGCCAGGAGTTTTTCCGCACTGAAGGCCGGCCGGTAGGGGCGATCGGTCGACAGCGCGTCGTAGACGTCGGCCACTGCGGCGATACGCGCCTCGATGGGGATCTTGTCGCCGGCCAGGCCGAAGGGGTAACCGCTTCCGGAAAAGTGCTCATGGTGATAGAGCACGATATTCACCACCGTGCGCGAGAAGCCGGCCTGAGAGACGACCGAGGCCCCCCACTCGGAATGCTTCTTGACGATATCGAAGTCTTCCGGTGTGAGTTTTCCCGGGAAATTGAGGATCTTTTCCGGGACGCCGACCTTGCCGCAGTCGTGCAGCCAGCCACCCCAGCGGATCTCGTCCATTATGGCCTTGTCGAGACCGACCTTCTCGGCGAGCAGCAGGGAGATCTCCGCCACCCGCTGGCAGTGCCCATGGGTGTAAGGGTCTTTGAGTTCGACCATGCGCGCCATCGTCAGGTAGACCGACTCCTCGCCGTGCTTGAGGGTGCTCACCAGGCGTTTGTGCATCAGGCTGTCCTTGATGGCGCCAAGCAGGTAGTCGTTGTCCCAGGGCTTGAGGATGAAGCGGAAGATCTCACCATGGTTGATGGCATCGATCGCCATGTCGAGATCGGCATGGGCGGTCATCAGGATGCGCTGGGTCGACGGCGACAGCAATTTTACCTGGGTCAGGAACTCGACCCCCGACTTCCCCGGCATGCAGTTGTCGGAGAGGACCAGGGAGATATCGTTCTGCTGCACGATCTCCAACCCCTGCATGGCGTTTGATGCTGTCATCACCTTGTAATCCGTGTCGGCCAGCAAACGGCAGATAGCCCTCTGGATCAAAGGCTCGTCATCTACCACCAGAATCGTTTCGGTATTCATTCTCGTTTCCCCTTCCCTCTTAGTCTTTCGCCCACTCGTCGTCGACGACCCTTTTTTCAAACTGCTGCAGCGTCCCCAACGGCAGACAGACGGTGAAGGTTGACCCTTCACCCGGAATGCTCTCCACGTGGCACTCGCCCGCATGGTTCTTGATGATCTGGTAGGAGATGCTCAAACCGAGGCCGGTCCCCTTGCCGGGCTCCTTGGTGGTAAAAAACGGGTCAAAAATCTTCTTGCGCACCTCTTCGGGTATGCCACAGCCGTTGTCCGTGACAGAAACGCAGACCTTGTCGCCCTCGCTGCGCGTTCGCACGACAATTTCACCCTCCCGGTCCGTTATCGCCTGCGAGGCGTTGACCAGCAGGTTGGTGAAAACCTGTCCGAGCTGGCGCGGGAAGCAGACCAGCGGCGGCAGATCGCCGTAGTCGCGTTTCAGCTGAGCCTTGTATTTGATTTCGTTACTGACAAACTGGATGGTGCCGTCCAGCAGCTGGTTGAGATCAACGGCCTCGGGCTTCTCCGTATCGTAGCGCGACACGCCCTTGAGGTCGCTGACGATCTTCTTGACCCGGTCGGCACCGAGAATCGACTCATCGATCAACGGCACGATATCCTTCAAGACCGTGTCAATCTTCTCATGGCGTCTGAAATTGGCGAGCTCCGCAGCCAGTTCGGGGTTGGCAGCGAGCAGTTCTTCCTGCTTCTGCAGAAAACCGGTCAGGCGCGGCAGGTATTTTTGCAGGGTCGTGAGATTGCTGAGGATGAAGCCCATGGGGTTGTTGATCTCATGGGCCACCCCGGCGGCGAGCTGGCCGATGGTCGCCATCTTCTCCTGGCGCAGCACCATCTCCTGGGTATTCTTCAATTCCTGGTAGGCTACCGACAGTTCCTTCCCTTTGCGGGTCAGGAGCTGGTTGGTCTCCTCGAGTTCCTGGTTGAGCTTGTGCAGTTTAGTGTGGTCGTGCGCCGTGACCACCAGGCCGGAGCCTTTGACGGTGATGTCGAGGGGATAGATGTTGATGACAAAGACCCGACCGCTCGCAGCGTGCTGCAGTTCGCCTGCCTGCAGCGGCCATGCCCCGAAAATGTCGGCGATGTGGCTCTTGTGCAGTTCGCGATAGGTTTTTCCGGTCAGCTCACTCACCGCACGGTTGAAGCGGCGGATCTCCCCGGACTCGTTGACCAGCAGCATGAGATCGCTGACGCAGTCGAAGGTCTGCTCCCACTCCTTCTTGGCGCGCGAGACAAGATTGAAAAGATCGTGCAGCTGGTCGTGCTGTTCTTCGAGCTCCTGCTGCTTCTTGTTGAGGGCGGCCTCCATCTCCCGCCGCAGCAGCAGGTTCCCCCACTCACGCAGGATGCGGGCAACCGTCTTGGGGAGGAGCCGCAGGGTTTCCGGGGTTTTGACGATGTAATCGACCACCCCCGCCTTCATCGCCTGCACGGCGACCTTCTCGTCTCCCTGGCCCGTCATCAGCACGATGGGACTGACGATCTTCTCCGGGTCGGCCGGCAGGAGATGCGTGCCTTTGCCGTCGGGAAGCACGTAATCGGTGATGATCAGGTCGAAGGTGAGAGTCGCAATCAGGCTGCGGGCCTGCGCAATCGTCGCGGCGAAGGTGAGGTCTGCCGGGAACTCGCTGTCGCGGAACATCGATTCGATCAACCGCGCCTGACTGCTGTCGTCCTCGACGACGAGCAAGCGGGGGATCGAATGTCCTTCCCGGGTGTTGATGCTGTCGGCCAAGAGATTCTCCATATGCCGATCCTCTCGCAAGTGGCGTGATGTTCTCCTGAATAGAGAGTCTTACAAGCCGCGTGCCAGTCGTGAGGCAAAGCGGGGACAAGCAATTCAAATCGGTGAACCCGGATCCGGACCAATCAAGAGAAAGGGGCTAAACCCCGTGTATCAGGGATTTTTTTTGCATGTCAATGCGTCCTGTAAGGGGCTGGTACGCCAATGGCCAGGTCATATGCCAGGTTTCCGGCAGAATGAATGCCACACAATTGTGGCGACCCAGGGTTGCGACACCGGCGACCGGAAGCCCCTCGCACAGGCCGGTTGTTTTTTCTTGTGTTTCAGCGCGTTGTACGCATGATTGACTGTAACATGGATTGTGTTTTCTATTTTCTTCACGCTGGCGTTCAATTAAGATGGTCCGCGAAACGAAGAAAATACTTGTGGCAATGTGGATATATTATGCTAGTATTTTCAGGGCTTTGCGTTCCATAAGTTTTCCATTCCGGCATCAGGGCGTCCTGGCGGGCGGCGTCACGGGCCGCCCCTCTTGCCTGGTCACCGCATTGAAGCGGAAAAAGACCCGCGAAAGAGATGGCAATGGAGAATAACCTCGAAATCCTCCTGGTCGAAGACAACGACTCGCACCGCACCCTGATGCAGCACTACCTGGCAAAGTGCAGCGCCAGCCCGACGGTCAAGTCGGTTGCGTCCCTGCATGAGGCTCGAGAGGCAATCACAGCTCGCCCTCCCGACCTGGCTTTTGTCGACCTGAAGCTCCCCGATGGACTCGGCACGGAGCTCCTCGAAAACGGGACTCTGCCCGGCAGCTTCCCGATCGTCATCATGACCAGCCAGGGAGACGAAAAAGCGGCGGTGGAAGCCATCAAGCTGGGAGCCATCGATTACGCCGTCAAATCGGACAAGACCTTTGCCGACATCGGGCACCTGGCGGAACGGGTTCTGCGGGAATGGGACCATGTCACCGCTCGCAGGCTGGCGGAGGACAACCTCAGGCGCAGCGAAGACCGCTACCGCCGGCTCTCCCAGGAGTTCCAGCTGCTGCTCGACGGCATCAACGACGCCATCGCCCTGATCGGGCCCGACATGCGCATGGTCTGGGCCAACAACCTGGCGCTCGCCGCGGCCGCATCCGGCCGCTGGCAGAGGGGAATCCACTGTTTCAACTTCTGGCAGGACCGCGCTGACATCTGCCCCGACTGCCCGGTGCAGAAAACATTTGAGACCGGCGAGCAGACCGAAGCGGTCAAGCCTCTCCCCGACGGTCGCATCTGGGGGACCCGGGCCTTCCCGCTCAAGGGGCCGGACGGCGAGGTGGCCAACGTGATTTTCGTCGCGACCGACATCACCGAGAAGATCCAGCTGCGCGCCGAGACGATGCGCTCGGGGCAGCTGGTCGCCCTCGGCGAGCTGGCCGCCGGCGTCGCCCACGAGATCAACAACCCGGTCAACGGTATCATCAATTACGCCCAGCTGCTGCTCGACCGGCATCTGGCGGACCCGGGCAGGGAATTGGTCCACAGCATTATCGAAGAAGGCGGGCGCGTCGCGCAGATCGTCAGCAATCTCCTGCTGTTCGCGCGCAAACCACACAAGGATTATCAGCCCGTGCCCCTGGTCGACGCCCTGAAGGGGGTGCTGTCCCTCACAGAAACCACCTGCCGCCACGACGGCATCCGGATAGAACTCGACATCGAACAGGACCTGCCGACGATCCTTGGCCATTACTCCCAGATTCAACAGGTTTTCATCAACCTGCTCAGCAACGCCTGCTATGCGCTGAACCAGAAGTTCCCCGAGGATCCCTCGCAGAAGCTCATCCGCATCGAGGTCCGCCGGCTGAAGCAGCATGGCGAAGACTGGCTGCGTACCACCGTCACCGACAACGGCATCGGCATTCCCCCTGAAGTGCTCGAAAGAATCTGCACGCCGTTCTTTACCACCAAGCCCCAGGGCTTCGGGACCGGCCTGGGGATGAGTATTTCGCACGGCATTGTCTCGGATCACAAGGGTCGGCTGCTGGTCAGCAGTGAAGTCGGCTCCTGGACCCGGGTCACCGTTGATCTTCCGGTCAACACGGAGATGTAAGCACATGAATGGGTCATTCCTGGTTATCGATGACGAGAAGAGCCTGCGCATCACCTTCGCCAGCTTCCTGGAGGACGCAGGTGGCCGGGTGATGGCCGCCGGGAGCGTTGCCGACGCTCTCGCCTTGCTGGAGAGCCACCGCTTCGATGTCATCGTCAGCGACATCCGGCTCGGCACGCTGACCGGCCTCGACCTGCTTGCCGCACTGCGCGGCAAAGGCGTCACCTCTCCGGTCATCATGATCACCGGTTATCCGACCATCGAGACCGCTGTCGAGGCCATGCAGCTCGGCGCCTTCGACTACCTGACCAAGCCGGTGACCAAGGAGATGCTCCTGCGCGCCGTCGAGAAAGCCTTCGCTTTCAAGCAACTGCGTGATCAGAACGAAACCTTCCAGGCACGCATCGAGGGGATCTTCCGCAGCATCAGCGATGCGATCATCACGATAGATCGCGACGGCTGCCTGACATCCTGCAACGCCACCGCCGAGAGGTTCTGCGGCCTGTCGGGCAAGGACCTCGGCAAGCAGGCCACCACACTGCCCCAGCTGGCAATCCCTGCACTGCAAAGCCTGCTGCAGGGAACCTTGCGCAACCGCATCACCGGGCGGGCCGAGCGCCTGGAGATGCACTTCGGCACCGACCGGTCACGCGTGGTGAGCCTGATAAGCACCCCCCTGCTGCTCGCCTCGGGGGAGTTCGACGGGGCGGTCCTGGTGTTGCGCGACGAAACACGCCTCAACGAACTGGAAAAGACCCTCAAAGGCCGCAGGCAGATGCAGGGGATCATCGGCAAGAGTTCGAGCATGCAGGAGATCTACGCCTTGATAGAGGATCTCGCCGACATGCCGTCGACCGTCCTGATCAACGGTGAATCCGGCACCGGCAAGGAGCTGGTGGCCGAAGCACTGCACTACCGTGGATCGCGACGCAACGGCCCCCTGGTCAAGGTCAACTGTGCGGCCCTGAGCGAGACGCTGCTGGAAAGCGAGCTCTTTGGCCACGTGCGCGGCGCCTTCACCGGCGCCGTCCAGGCACGGGTCGGTCGCTTCCAGAAGGCCGATGGCGGCACCCTGTTCCTCGACGAGATCGGTGACATCTCGCCAGCGATGCAGACCCGCCTGCTGCGCGTACTGCAGGAAAAGCAGATCGAACGGGTCGGCGATTCGACAACAATCGACGTCGATGTGCGGGTGGTGACCGCGACCAATCAGAAACTCCTTGCCAAGGTGCGCCGCGGCGAGTTCCGGGAAGACCTCTATTACCGTCTCAAGGTGGTGACGCTTGAGCTGCCACCGCTTCGGGAAAGGTATGAGGACCTGCCGTTGCTGGTCGAACATTTTCAGGGGATGCTCAACAGCGAACTGAATCGCCGGGTGGAAGGCATCTCCCCGCAGGTCCTGGAAATCTTCATGGATTACAGCTGGCCCGGCAACATTCGTGAGTTGAAGCACGTCCTCGAATACGCCTTTATCCGCTGCCGGGAGTCGATCGTCGAGGTACAACATCTTCCTGCAGAAATGCGGCAGGGTCCGATTGGCCTGAAAGCGGACACGTCACAGAGTGAAGAGGACGCCATATGCGACGCATTGCGGCGAACGGGAGGCAATAAGGCCAAGGCGGCGAAAATCCTCGGTATCGATCGCAAGACGCTCTACCGGAAGCTTGAGAAGTACACCATCGACGCCGCAGAGGCCGTCGATTACTAGTGCGCCGTCCGCTATATTCTTCACTGTCTCGCCATCGCTTCACCCCACCCCTGGGTCGCCACACTTGTGGGGCGAAGATTCTTCCAGCTTGCGGCAGGCTGCCTTCCTTGAACATATAAATTCCTTGTTAAAAGTAATTTCAGCCAGTTAACTCCACAGGTCCGCTCCCTGCCGTCACCGTCGAATCTGGCACGACTCTTGATGTTTATCAATGACGAAGCTCAACCTGTCCTCGGCAAGCCGGCAGTCAAACAGGACAAGCTATCCGGGTCACATTCGCAGCCCGGTTGCATGCAACAGGCAAAACAACAGTGAGGCGTTCATGAGCAAGAAAGTCGAGAACGGAGAGACCAGGTTCAGGATATTGGTGGCGGGGGAGAACAATCCACTGTTCCTCAACAGCACCTCTTTTTTTACGGCGGATGCCCACGATGTCTTCTTTGCCCGGGACGGCTGCCAGGCCTACAGCCTCGCCAAGCAGATATTACCCGCGATCGTTATTCTCGAACAGACAATGCCGGTCCTTGACGGCGAGGAGTGCTGTCGCCTGATCAAAGGCGAACCACGCCTGCAGGGGACCAGCGTGGTACTGATTGCCGAGGATGCGGACAGCAGGCTGAAGCAGGCCCGCAACACGAAAGCCGACATTGTCCTCTGCAAACCGCTCAACCGGCAGAATTTTCACAACCTGGTGAAGACATTACTGGAAAATAAAAACGGGGCAGCGACCGCCACCTCGGTGCAAGGCATGTTCGTCGAGTTGCCGAACCTCAACAGAACCTGAAAGTATTCGCGTTGCTGACCCGGCATGGGTGCGGCGTTATGGCTGAGAAGTTGACAGCGGCATTTCATCGGCCGGCGATATTATCGCAGCGGGCAGTTTATCGGAAGACAGCTGCAAATATTTTCATGGCCTATCGGCCAACGGGGGAGAGCTGACAATGTCAGACCAGACAGGTGAGGATCGCTACAGGCTTCTGCTGATCGAAGACAACCCGGCTCATGCCAGGCTGGTCGGCGAGATGCTGCGCGGCACACCCTGTGAAGGATCCAGCATCACCCATGCCGCCTCGCTCTCCAAAGGCCTGGAAGAGTTGAAGCTCGGCGATTTCGACCTGGTGCTGCTCGACCTCGGCCTCCCCGAGTCCCGAGGCATGGAAACCTTCACCCGGTTCTACACGGCGGCTCCGACCCAGCCGGTGGTCGTCCTGACCAGTCTCGACGATGGGCAGATCGCCCTCGAGGCGGTGAAGGCCGGCGCAGAAGATTTTCTCCCCAAAGACAACATGGCCGGCTCCCTCTGCCGGACGATCCGTCACGCCATCGAGCGTTCGCGGCTGTCGAATCGCCTTATGGAGCGCGAACAGCAGCTGCGCACCATCTTCAACCGCAGCCTCGACGGCATGGTCGTCATCGGCAATCTCGGCAAGGTGCACTTCGCCAACCCGGCGGCCACGCGGATGCTCGGTGCCGATGGTGCCGACCGGCTCATGTTCCAGATCCGGCAAGCCACGGACCTCGAGGCACCGATCAACCTGACGTTCGACCCGGACGAGGGGCCCAAGGTCCTCGCCGAGGTGCGCATCACCGGGATTCCCTGGGACAACAAGCCGCATTACCTCGTCTCCATGCGCGACATCACTCTGCGGCAAAGAATCGAAGACAATCTTCGCCAGTCACAGAAGATGGAGATGATCGGCACCCTCACCAGCGGCATTGCCCACGATTTCAACAATATACTCACCGCCGTATCGGGGCTCGCCCAGTTCATGGCAAACAGCAGCAAGGTTGACGAAGAATTCAAGCAAGACGCCCTCAGCATTCTCGGAGCCGTCGATCGGGGCAATTACATGATCCGCGACCTGCTGCGCCTCAGCCGGCCGCAGGACATTCAAAAGGTCGAAGTCGACCTCAACGCCTTGATGCGCAAGACCGAGGGTCTCATTGCCGCCACCATCCGCAAGACCCACCAGCTGCACGTTGTCTATGCCCAGCAGCCGTGCGTGGTGCAGGCTGCCCCGGAGTCCCTCGAGCAGGTCGTGATCAACCTGGTTATGAACGCCCGCGATGCAACACCGCAACAGGGACAGTTGACCATCGAAATCGACAGTATCCTCAAGACCGAACCCTTCCCGGCAGTCAAAGGCGATGCACCTCCAGGCTACTATGCCCTCATCCGCATCTGCGACAAAGGCACCGGCATGCCGCCGGAGGTTCGCGACCGGATCTTCGAACCATTCTTCACGACCAAGGAACCCGGCAAGGGAACCGGGTTGGGCATGTTCATCGTTTACGGCATCGTCGAGCAACACGGCGGGTGGATCGTCTGCGACTCGACTCCGGGCATGGGGACGACATTCGAAATCTACCTGAAGAGGGAGGAGCCCGAAGCACCCTGAACACACCCTTGGAGCGGCGACCGTCCCCACTATTTAAGGTCGCGACCAAGTTTCATCCATTTGACCTGGAGCAGGTTGCAGCTGAGCGGCGGAGGAAGGAAAATGAGCCGGCTAAGAAACGCAGTTGTTCCAGTCGAGCCAGAAGGTCGAAAAAGCTTCAAGCTGCTTGACCAGGCGCGCGTGGTCTGAGGCCTTGGTCAGGTAACCGTTGACGCGATCACGGTAGGCCAAGGAAATATCCCGGCGGGCATCCGAAGTGGTCAATACGACGACCGGGATACAGCAGAGGTCATCATCGGACTTGATGCGCTTGAGGACTTCGAGGCCGTCCATGCGGGGCAGGCGCAGGTCGAGCAGGACAACCAGGGGACGGGGTGACGACTGGGGGTCCTTGTATTTGCCGTCTCGAAACAGGTAGTCAAGCGCTGCCTGACCGTCGCTGACGTGCATCACGCGTGTTTCTGGAGAAATGTCGGCGAGAATGCGACAGACGATCATGGCATGCGCTGCATCGTCCTCGACGTGAAGTACAACCGCAGGCTCACGTTTCACTGACACCCTCCATAGAATCCATGAAAGACGGACAAGAAGAACCAAGAATAACTGTTGGGCTCCAAGCTTTTTCAGACTTGATAATATCAGCCAATAAATTCACATCAAGCAAAAAATTCAGTATTAATGTCTGCCTTTCGCGACAAGCTTGCAACCAATGACACACGACAACATAAACTTGTCTCGAAATAATCCTGCGGTCATTGCGATTGCCTGTAACGGCAAGTCCGTGGTGAGCGAACCGTCGGCCCTGCCGATGACGGTCGCAATGCCGTGAGTGATCAGGGAGAAAAAAGGGCCTTCGGCATGTTACATGACATACCGAAGGCCCTCGCAAATTCTGGCGCGCGATGCAGGATTCGAACCTGCGACCTCTGCCTCCGGAGGGCAGCGCTCTATCCAGCTGAGCTAATCGCGCGCAGGGAAAGCTTTATAACCCAATTGCCCGGCATTTGCAACCGCTAAACGGGATGTTCAAGACGGTTGCCGGGGCCGCCGGCTCCCTGCTATCATGACAGCCATGCGACATATTCGACTATTCCTGATCATCCTGCTGCTGGGGTGCCCCTCCGCCGCAGTCGGTGCTGAAAAAGCCGGCGACAAGATCACGTCCCCTGCGGTGGCCGTCGTCTCCGTCCAGGACAGTTACCGCATCGAGCCGCTGGCACCCGGGGTGTTCGCCGCGATCGCCCAGGCCGGTGGCAAGGCGACCACCAACGCCATGTTCGTGGTCGGCAGGGATTACGTCGTCGCCGCCGGTGCGCATATGAGCAAGCAGGTCATCGACGACCTGTATGCAGCCATCGCTGCCCGCACCGATAAACCGGTCCGCTATTTCGTGCTGACCCATCACCACACCGGCTACAGCTACATCGACTTCGACTTTCCTCCGGGACAGGATATCCTGATGAGCTGGCAGACCTTCAAAAACCTCGACGCCGAAGTCCGCGAGGCAACCGCCACCTCGCTCTTCTTCAACGAGGGGCTGACACTCAAGCTCGGCGACAAAACGGTGGTCCTGACCAATATCGGCAAGGGGCACACGAACGGCGATGTCGTCGTCTTCGTCCCCGAGGTCGATGTGGTCTTCGCCAGCGACCTGCTGTACATCGACAGCGTCGGCTACAGGGGGAGCGGGCACATGACCGACTGGCTGCTGGCCCTGGACTTCCTCGGACAGATCGGCGCGAAGCAGGTTGTCCCGGGCTACGGCCGGGTCAGCACAACCGATGACATCTACGCCTTCACCCAGTTCTTCCGTGACTTCCTCACCGCCGTGCTGCAACACATCGAACGCGGCGACTCCCTGGCAAAAACCCTCGAGACCTTCGACATGCCGGCAAATTACCGCAAGCTTGATGGCTACGACCAGTTGCTGAAGTTGAACCTGAAACGCGCCTACGAAGACCTGAGCAGCAACGTCCTCAGATAGTGCAAAGCGATGAGCGATGAGGAACCCACCGCCTCTGCAGCAGGTTCATACTCATCGCTCATCGCCCATCGCTCAGCACTTAAATAAGTCTCAGCCCTTCTCCTCTTCCTCGTAGGCCTTGCGCACCAGCAGGAAGATTACTCCGCAGAGAATGAAAAGACCGATAGCCAGGCTCCCCCAGAGCTTGCGCTCGTTGATTGTCTCGTCGATTGCTGCGACCTCCGCGCCGA
>JBFIMV010000035.1:0-11667 GCA_041611575.1 Desulfuromonadales bacterium
CCCCCTTCTGTCTTCCTTATGTTCAAGGCATTATGAAACCAGAAAAACTGTCGAACCTGTCGTCTTCCGAGCCTCGAGGTCCCGATGTGCCTGAGCCGCTTCCGCCAGGGGATAGGTCTGTCGTACCTCAATCTTCACCTCACCCGACCGGACCACTTCAAAGAGTTCGGCCGCACTGGCAAGGAGGTCAGCACGCTTCGCCGTATAGGTCATCAGCGTCGGACGGGTCAGGAACAGCGAACCCTTGGCCGCCAGTACACCCGGATCAAAGGGTGCTACCGGCCCCGAAGCCTGCCCGAAACTGACCATTGTGCCGAGCGGACGCAGGCAGTCAAGCGACTTCATGAAGGTGTCGCGCCCCACGGAATCGTACACCACGGGAACGCCTTCACCACCGGTTATTTCCCTCACCTGCGCCACCCAGTCCCCTTCGTTGTAGAGCAAGGGGTGATCACAGCCGTGGGCCTTCGCCAGCTCAGCCTTTTCCCGACTGCCGACCGTACCGATGACCGTCGCCCCGAGCGCCTTGGCCCACTGGCAGGCGATCAGGCCGACTCCCCCGGCCGCGGCATGGAAAAGAATGGTATCCCCTTCATTGACACGGAAGGTTCGCCGCAGCAGATATTGCACCGTCATGCCCTGCAGCATCATGCCGGCGGCCTGGCGGTCGTCGATACCCTCAGGTAACTTGACCAGGCGATGCGCCGGGATCAGCCGTTCCTCGGCATACGCTCCCGGCGGCGGGCTTGCGTAAGCAACACGGTCGCCAGGTGCGACCTCGTCGACACCGTCGCCGACCGCAACTACCACGCCTGCCCCTTCCATGCCCGGGGTTGCCGGCAGACCTCCGAGGGGATACAGCCCGGTACGGTGATAGACATCGATGAAGTTCAGGCCAACAGCCGTATGCCGCAAATGGACCTCGCCGGGACCAGGGGGAACGATTGAAACTTCTTCCCAGCACAGCACTTCGGGTCCACCGGTTGCATGAATTCTTATTGCCCCTGGCATACGACGCACCTCCATTCATTTTGTAAAACATAACAGCCGTTCCACGGGCGTCAAGCATACCCTGACCCGGCGGACCGCCACATGAAAATTGACAAGGTTTGGCTTTCGGTCCATAGTTATTTGCGATTTTAATGGTATTATTTCTTAGGTTTGGCCAGAATTTTCTCCGGCCAAAAAAATCTTCTTTGATCAGACAACAAGGGAGGAGAGATCATGCAGAAAAGACGTTTGTCGTATTTTTTCGCGGCCCTGGCGTGTGTGATGTTACTTGGTGTTGCCGGCTGCGGAGAACAAAAGGCGCAACAGGCTGAAGCTCCGAAAGCCGAGAAGAAAGTCTACGAGTGGAAACTCGCCATGACCTGGGGTACCGGATTCCCGATCTTCGGTGATGCCGTCGACAAAATGGCGGCGATGGTCAACAGCATGTCAAACGGCGAGATGATCATCCGTATCGACTCCGCCAACAAGCACAAGGCTGCGTTCGGCATCCTCGACATGGTCAAGGAAGGCCAGTACGAAATGGGTCATACCGCTTCCTATTACTGGAAGGGCAAGGATCCCAACACCATGTTCTTCACCACCATGCCCTTCGGCATGATCGCGCCGGAGCAGTACGCCTGGTTCTACTATGGCGGCGGCATGGACCTGATGAAGAAGGTCTACGACAAGCACGGCGTCTACTCCTTCCCCGGCGGCAACACCAGCAACCAGATGGGCGGTTGGTTCCGCAAGGAGATCAAGACGCTGAAAGACTTCGAAGGTCTGAAGATGCGCATCCCCGGTTTTGCCGGCGAAGTCCTCTCCAAGCTCGGCGTTGTTGTCACCAACATCCCCCCCGGCGAACTCTATACCGCGCTCGACCGCGGCACCATCGACGCGCTGGAATGGGTCGGCCCGTCCCTCGACCTGAACATGGGCTTCCAGAAGATCGCCGACTATTACTACACTGGATGGCATGAACCGGCCACCGAACTGCAGTTCATGGTCAACAAGGCCAAATTCGATGAGCTGCCCAAGCACCTGCAGGAAATCCTGACCATCGCCATGCAGTATGCCGCCTACGACATGTATGCCCGCTCCTACCACGAAAGCGCGGTAAACTGGGCGTCCATCGAGCAGGAATTCCCCAACGTCAAGATCCGCACCTTCTCGCCGCAGATCATTGCCGCCATGAAAAAGGCCAACCAGGAGCTATTGGAAGAAACGGCTGCCAACAACCCGGAATTCAAGGAAATATGGGATTCGCAGAAAGACTACATGAAGAAAGCCCGCAAGTGGACGGCGATCTCGGACTATGCCTACCTGAAGGACAACCTCGAATGATCAACCTTGGGCTCCCGGCCGTGCCGGGAGCCCGTTTTCTGTCAACCAGGATCACCTGATGCTGCTGAAACTAGAAAAACGCTTCGATCGTTTCTCCAATCTCATGGGCTGGATAGCCGGTATTCTCAACCTGGCCATGCTGGTCAACGTCTTCTACGACTCCATCATGCGCTACTTCTTCCGCAGCGGCTCGATCGCCCTGCAGGAGATGGAGTGGCACCTCTTTTCCATCGTCTTCCTCTTCGGCATGGCGTTCTGTCTCAAGGAGGATGGCCATGTGCGGGTCGACATTCTCTATGACGGTTTTTCGCCCCACCTGAAAGCAAGCGTCAACATTGCCGGCACCCTCCTGTTTCTGATCCCCCTGAGCATCCTGATCGCCGAAGGCTCGATCTGGTACGTGCATGAAGCCTACACGCTCGGCGAGATCAGCGGCGATCCGGGCGGGTTGACCCACCGCTGGCTGATCAAAGCGGCCATTCCAGTCTCCTTCATTTTCCTGATCATTTCGGCGCTCGGCTTCATCGTGCGCAACATCAATATTTATCGGGGTCTCGAGGCTCCGCCGGTCCGACGTATCGAAGACGACATACTCTAGGCGTTCGAAGAGTCATCTCCCTCACAACCTGATCAATATTTTTATAAATTTCTATCGAGGAAGTTTTCAGCATGATTGGTCTTGTAATGTTCGGCGTTGCCCTGCTGCTGTTGCTCCTGGGCTTTCCAGTGGCGTTCACCTTCGGCGGGGTCGCGGTTTTTTTCGGTCTGTTCTCCGAGGGCACCAAGATTTTCGCCCTGATGCCCCACCGCATCTGGTCGATCATGAACAACACCATTCTGATGGCGATTCCGCTCTTCATCTTCATGGGGATCGTGCTGCAGAAATCACGGCTTGCCGAGCGGCTGCTCGAGTCGATGGGCTTTCTTTTTGGCGAAATCCGCGGCGGCATCGCCATTTCGACGGTCCTGGTCGGCGCACTGCTGGCCGCCTCCACCGGTGTGGTTGGAGCCAGCGTCGTCGCCATGGGTGTCATCTCCCTGCCGGTCATGCTCAAATACAACTACGACAAGCGACTTGCCAGCGGGGCGATCTGCGCCGCCGGCACTCTCGGCCAGATCATTCCACCATCGATCGTACTCATCATCCTCGGCGACGTTTTCCAGGAACCCGTCGGCGACCTCTTCAAAGCCGCACTCTGGCCGGGGCTTTCACTGGTTGCCTTTTACGTCGCCTATATCGTCATTATCACCATACTGAAAAAGGATCTGGCTCCGCCAATCCAACTCGAGAAAATGCGTGGTGGCAAGAAACAACAGATATTCACTGCACTCAAGGCGATAGTTCCCCCCCTCGTCCTCATCGTCCTGGTCCTCGGTTCCATCCTGGTCGGGGTCGCTACACCAACGGAGTCATCATCAGTCGGCGGCATCGGCGCAATCATCCTTGCTGCCCTCTATCGTCAGTTTTCGATTAAAATGGTCTGGGAAAGTTCCCTGGAAACCGTCAAAATCAGTGCCATGGTCTTTGCCATTCTGATCGGCGCGACAGCTTTCTCGATGGTCTTCACCTACACCGGCGGGGACTATATTGTCGAAGAATTCATGCTCGGCCTTCCGGGTGAGAAGTGGGGCTTCCTGATTCTCTCCATGCTGATTATCATGGCCCTGGGCTTCTTCATCGATTTTGTCGAAATTTCCTACATTGTCGTGCCGATCCTCGCACCGATTGCCGCAAGCCTGGGCATCAACCCCGTGTGGTATGCAATACTGGTCGCCATGAATCTGCAGACATCCTTTTTGACTCCACCCTTCGGTTTCAGCCTTTTCTATCTGAAGGGAGTTGCCCCGCCCGAAGTCCGCACCACGGATATCTATTACGGCGTGGCACCGTTCATTATCCTGCAGGTGATCGTGCTCGGCATCCTGGTGGTGTTCCCCCAGTTCTTCGGTTTTCCGGCTCATTGAGTTGCGAACTAAGGCATGGATGTTCTCGGGATCGACATAGGCGGTTCGATGATCAAGTCTGCCACGGTGCAGATTGAAACGGGTCGTCTGTCAGCAGAGCCCTTGCGCACTCTGACTCCGCAACCGGCAACCCCCGAGACGGTCACCGACGCGATAGCCGCCATCCGGCAGCATTTCGACTGGAATGGCCCAATCGGTTGCGGGTTCCCCGCCGTGATCAAAGACGGCATCGTATGCACAGCAGCCAACATCGATAAAAGTTGGATCGGCAGCGACATCGTTTCGACCATGAGGGCCCGGACGGGACTTTCCGTGAGCGTCATCAACGACGCCGATGCGGCCGGGAACGCCGAGATGCGCTTCGGTGCCGGCACAGGACAGACCGGAACGGTCCTGATGGTCACGGCCGGGACCGGTCTGGGCACGAGCCTTTTTCATCGCGGCATCCTGTTTCCCAACACAGAACTCGGTCATCTGCAGTTCAATGGCCAGATTGCTGAGCACTTTACTGCGGCCTCGGTCAAGGAACGGCAGAGGCTGACCTACAGGGAATGGGCACAGCGGTTCGACGCCTACCTGCACTATCTTGAAGGACTCTTCTGGCCCGACCTTTTCATCATCGGTGGTGAAATCTGCAAACAACATCCGGAGTTCATGCCATATCTAACCGTCAAGACACGGGTTGTTCCGGCCTTGCTGCGCAATGAAGCAGGGATTATCGGTGCCGCTCTTTCGGCTACCACGACAGGATGAGGAAAGACAGAAGCCCTCTGCGCACACGAGCAGAACAATAGCAAAGGGCCCATCCTCAAGAGTTTGGGCCCATCGAACAACAAGATTGTTTTGCACGCTTGGAACGCAATGAGTTGGCAGCAGGAGGGAAGATCGCTTAAGAGACAGCGGTTGCGGCAAGAAGATCGGGGCAAGCGTAGATTACAGGTCTTCTTCCTGGGTGCTCACATGAGAAGCATCTGCCAACGCTTCTTTTTGCTTCTCCTCTTGTTTGCGTTTGTCTTTTTCTTCTTTCTTGGCTTTCTTGGCAATTTCCTTTTGGCGCTTCTCGAAACCGTAATTCGGCTTTCTGGCCATCTGGCACTCCTCTCAGGTTGCCCTTCCTCCACAAGAACTGCGATAAAACAGCCCTGAAATCCGTGGCAACATTGTTGTCAGAAAAAAGAGCCCTGCGAATTGATCCGCAGGGCGTTTTTTGCGAACGATGTCAATTCTGTTTAGATCTTGCGCACGTTCGACGACTGAGGGCCTTTCTGACCCTGAGTGACTTCAAAGCTCACCCGATCACCCTCGGCGAGGGATTTGAAGCCATCACCCTGGATTTCGGAGAAATGGACGAACACGTCGGGCCCATTGTCCTGCTCGATAAAACCAAAACCCTTTGCGTCGTTAAACCATTTCACAGTACCTTCTGCCATTTTCTTCTCCATGTTCCCCAGCGGGAATTTTCTGGTTGTGCAAAGCCCGAACGCTCAAAAAAAAACACGCGGCCCGAGTGGGTCTGCGTGTTTTTATCCATGTTGACACCTTGTCAATCAGGTGAGCGACGAAAACACTTGCACAAACTTGCTCAAGTGCTGACACCCTAGCACGTCAGTTTTTTATAATGCAAGTCCTAAGTTACCGTGTCGAGGGTGTTATTTGCAGCGCATCGTTTTTTTGCCGCTTTCGAACAGAACTTCGACTTTCTGTGGGCCGGAAAGACGCTGGACGATACCGAGACCAAAGAGAGGATGGTTCATCAGGGAACCGACCTTGAAGGCAGTCGTCATCGTGTATTCCTTGGCCAGCTCACGGCTCATTCCAGGCTGCAACTCCGCCCATTCATTTTGCTCGGAGATTTTCGGATTGACCGTTCGCCGTGCCGGGGCCTTTTTAACGGGTGCCGCCGGTCTGTATTTGTGTTGTCCGCTGCAGGTATTGCATTGAACTTTTGCCGGCCCCGATGCTGTCATTGCAACAATCGTGTGGTTGGTGATTTCCCGGCACTTGGTGCAACGGGCCTCGATCGGGCCCCCGACTGAAAGTTTCATGGTGTGCATTACTTGATCCCTTTCCCTGGTATCAACCAAGTCAAGTCCGATAAAAACCAGGGAGAGCGCTGGAATCTACGGGAGGGGTTGACAGTCAACGTGCCTGGCAACGACACGATCGTCTCTTTTCTTCGCTCCGCAACCTTGTCTGCGCACGGAATGAAGGGTGCAATTGTTTGCGAGGAAACCATCCTTCGGTGGGTGGAAGAATTACTATACTACCTGCTTCCATAAACAAAAGATACCTGTCAATCAGGCATTTATCGAAGTACCCGTATTTATTAAGATGGTTCTCGATGCCACCAACGCCGGGGCAGCAGATTCTGTGATCCGGGTCGTTCGCAATGGTGTCAAATCACCGGCGGGAGGACGACCAGGGGGCGGTTCGGTCGCTTCGCCTCTTCATGAAATACCAAGCGGCCGCGACGATCTGCAGCATCAGCACCAGGCCGAAACCGGCTACGTACCCCGTCTCAGCGTAGTGACCGTTCTCGGCCTGTGGCCAGAAACCTATGATGACGCCAATCATCCACTGGGCGGCAAAGGCAGCGACAAAAACCAGCAGGTTGAGTCCGGTATTGGCACGCCCGGCGAGTCGCATGGAAAAACTCTGGGAAAGGACGGCATAAGGCAGAATACAGGACGTGCCGGTGAAGCCGAACAGCAGCCAAAGTGGCACGGCCAGAGGTATCCACTGCAGCGTGAGCAGGACTTGCACCCCGAGAAACGCGCACATGCCGGAGGCTGCGACGCTCATCGGTTGGATGCCGCGCCGTCCCAGACGCTCGGCGACGGCACCAAAGGCGAAGTAACCGGTGATCATCGCCAGCGAAGTCCCCATCAGTACGTTGGCGATACCCATGCGGTCGTACCCGGCGACATCGCGCAGCCAGGGGCCTGACCAGAGTCCGAGGATTGACAGGTAAGCGGCCTGCGCCGTAAAAGCCCAGGGTGCAATCATCCAGAATATACGGCTGGTGAACACTTCTCTGATGCCCTTGATCTGCTCGAGAAGGGTTTCGCCGTTCAGCGAACCCTCCTTTTCCGGCACCATCAGGTAGACACAGGCGGCAGCAACGACAGTGACCCCGGCCAGGAGCAGAAATACGCCACGCCAGTCCGTCACCTGAAGGGCCATTTCGACCGGCGTTGTCGCGGCCAGAGCACCGAATCCACCGGACACCATCTGTATGCCGTTTGCGAACGGGAGCCGTTCGGGAGGGAACCAGAGTGTGAAAGCCTTGAATGCCGCCATCAGGCAGGCAGACACCCCCACGCCGATCAGGGCGCGGCCGATCATTAAGCCCGCGAGAGAATCAGCCCGGGCGAAGACAAATGCTCCTGCCGCTGCGAACAGCAGAAGCACCGCCTCGACCCGCCGGGGACCATAGCGGTCGAGGAGCACCCCCAGCGGCAGCTGGAAAGCCGCGAAGGTCAGGAAGTAGGCCGAGGTAAGCAAGCCGAGACTGGCGGGGTCAACGCCGACATCGCGCACCAGGTCGGGGGCGATCACGGCATTGACCGTGCGGTAGAGATAAGAGAGAAAGTAGCCGAGGGCAAAGGGGACGAACACCCTCAGGAGGGTTATTGCTGTCATAAGCTGACCATTGCGATCGTTTGAGGTGCCAAAGGGAGATTCCGTTTCCAGCCGCTTTCTTGCCCAAGAATGTCATTTTGACCGAAAACGTCGCATTTTCCTACCCGATAGCACAAGAACCGGGGAAGGTCTTGTTTTTTAATTTTCAATCCGTTATATCTGCGTAAATTTTTTCCATAAACTGAATGCAACTATAGGAGCCTGGCCATGCCCATGTCGCCATCTTTCAAGGATCGCCTCTTCCCCATAGCGAAGGAACTCGCCGCGCATTACGGCACCCCTTTTCACATCTACGACGAGGTCGGGATTCGTCATACGGGCGAGAGACTGAAACAGGCCTTTGCCGGCATCGAAGGTTTTCGCGAATATTTCGCCGTCAAGGCTCTGCCGAACATCCGCATCTTCGCCCTGATGAAGGAAATGGGCTTCGGCTTCGACTGCAGCTCCATCCCCGAACTGATCATGAGCCGCCAGGTCGGAGGGCGCGGCGAAGACATCATGTTCACTTCGAACAACACCAGCATCGAGGAGTTCGAGGCAGCGGCAGCCGACGGTGGCTGCATTCTCAACCTCGACGACATCTCCCTGATCTCAAAGGTTCCCAAGTTTCCCGAGCTGATCTGTTTTCGCTACAATCCCGGGCCGCGCCGCACCGGCAACATCATCATCGGCAATCCGGTTGAAGCGAAATACGGCATTTCTCACGAGCAGGTCATTTCAGCCTACAAAATGGCCCTGGAACGTGGCGCGAAGCGTTTCGGGCTGCATACCATGGTTGCGTCGAACGAGCGTGATTACACCTACATGGTCGAGACCGCCCGCATGCTGCTGCAAATTGCCGAGCTGGTTGAGAATGAACTTGGCATCCGTTTCGAGTTCCTCAACATCGGCGGCGGTTTCGGCATACCCTACCGACCGGAAGACAACGAGCTCGACCTTGACACCATGGCCCGCGAGCTCACCGCGCTGTTCGATGATTTCAAGGTCCGTCATGGTTACTCACCGCGCATGTACATGGAAAGCGGCCGCTGGATGACCGGGCCGCACGGGGCTCTCATCACGCGGGCGATCAACCACAAGAGTATCTATCGCCAGTATATCGGCGTCGATGCCTGCATGTCGTCACTGATGCGTCCGGCCCTTTACGACGCTTACCACCATATAGACGTGATCGGCAAAGAAAACGAGTCGAAGTCGGCAACCTACGACATCGTCGGATCCCTGTGTGAGAACAACGACAAATTCGCCGTGCAGCGCAGCATGCCGCCGATTCAGGAAGGCGACCTGTTGGCGATCCACGATACGGGAGCCCACGGTTATGCCATGGGTTTCCAGTATAACGGCCGCCTGCGTCCGAAGGAGTTGCTGTTGCGCACCGATGGTTCGGTGGAACTGATCCGGCGCGCGGAAACCTTCGAAGACTATGTCCAGACCTTTAAATTTACCCCCGACGTCTACGTTGCCGGAAAGGTCTGAACCCGGGCAGCCCGCTGGATGACTTCTGCCCTGCAATAATGCGACAATCGGGACGAGAGCGTTTCTTCTTGGCGAGGCAGGTATCCTGTACGACCTGCTTCGCCAGGCACTACCGCGACAGCGACGATTTCGACCAGGGTAAACATATGAAAGCGACGGCCATCCCCCTGATACTTTACGGCATGCTGCTGATTTCCCCGGCGGCAGGCAACGCAGAAATTTTCAAGTATCGCGACGAAAATGACCGTTTGACCTTTGTCGATGACATAAGCAAGGTACCAGCGCAGTTCCGCGAGCAAGCGACCAGGATGCGTGAGGCGAGCGCTCCGCCTCAGGCAAAGTCGCCGGCCGACAAGGCTGCAGACTCTTTCGAAGCGATTGAGACTCAGCCCCCAGAGGTCATTGGAGAAGAAACAAAAAACACCGGGTATCAGACCATCGTTCGCATTCAGGGGAACAGGGTTCTTGTCCCTGTCAAGGTTGCCCTGGGGAATCGTGTCGCCAAGCTGCACCTCCTGTTGGACACCGGTGCATCGACCACAGTTTTTCATCGCCAGGCCCTCGCCTCCTTCGACTTGCCGAGCGGCAAACTTTACCAGGCAAAGGTTGCCGGGGGCGGCACCGTCCCTTCCGAAAGAATCCGGTTTCAGCGCATCGAGATAGGACCGTTTCGTCAAAACATGTCCTTCGCCATGGTGATTGACCATAAAGGCCAGGATCTCCCCTTTGACGGCATGCTGGGCATGGACTTCCTCAGAGATCACCCCTACTCGATTGACTTCAGCAAGGGAATTCTCACATGGCAACTCAGCGATTAAATCACTCCCTCAAAGGTCTCCTCCCCTTCATAATGCTTCCCGGAGTTTCGCCATGAACACTTTCTGGCTGCTGGCCCTGCTTTCACTGGTTGCCGGCATCTGCGTCCCTACCCAGGCGGGGATAAACGTCCAGCTGGGCGCCTGGACCCGCTCTCCGGTGCTTGCCGCAACGGTTTCCTTTGCCGTGGGAACGCTCGCCTTGGTGGCCTACTCCATGCTCACACGCATTCCTCTGCCGAACTTCAACGCTATTTCCGGACAACCCTGGTGGGTCTGGACCGGCGGCTTTCTCGGAGCCTTTTTTGTCGCTGCAACAATCTACATCGCACCACGCCTCGGAGCCTCGGCCATGCTTGCCTGGCTTCTTGCCGGCCAATTCGGCGCCTCACTGCTGCTCGACCACTTCGGCTGGCTCGGGTTCAATGTCCAACCAATCAGCATAACGCGGATCCTCGGCATCGTTCTGGTTGCTGCTGGCGCCCTGCTGATTCGTTTCCCCTGACCCGTAACTCGCGACGGTTCCGGTAATCATGCGATGAACCTTATTTTGCTCACCGATGGGGACTTCACCTCCCCGGGCCTCGTCAGATTGTACGCTCGCCGGCACCAACACATCCGCGACATACTCGGCGCGTCCACAGGCCAATCGTTGCGGGTCGGGCTACTCGGTGGACCGATCGGCACGGCCAGGGTTCTGGCCATGCAGGGTGAGTTCGTCGACTTGCAGGTCTCGTTGGATGCCAGCCCGCCAGCCCCTTTGCAAGCAACCCTCATCCTGGCCCTGCCACGCCCCAAAGTCTTCCGGCGGGTCCTGCAAAACGTTACCGCCCTGGGGGTCAAAAAGATTGTCCTGCTCAACACCTGGAGGGTTGACAAGAGCTACTGGCAAAGCCCTTTGCTGACCGAAGAGGCGATGCGCGAACAGCTCCTTCTGGGTCTGGAACAGGCTGGTGACACCATCCTCCCGGAGATTCGACTCGCGCCGCGCTTCAAGCCGTTCATCGAGGATTCCCTCCCCACGATAGTCGCAGGAACCCGGGCCATGGTCGCTCACCCGGTCGGCGGAGAAGCCTGTCCGGCAAATCTCTCCGGGCCTTTCACCCTCGCCATTGGCCCCGAGGGGGGCTTCACACCTTACGAAATTGGCCGTCTTGCTGCCACGGGCTTCGAGCCGATTCATCTCGGCAGCCGGCCACTCAGAGTGGAGTCTGCCGTATCGGCGCTGCTCGGCCGAATCATGCCCTGTCTTTGCTAGGGATACGCTCTCCTTTCAGGGAACGCGGCCATCATTACATCGTTCTGTCACCAAAACCTGCAGAGATTAACAATAAATAATTTTCTTAAAAAATAAACAACGTATTAAAATTAGTCACTTAGGCACGCAACGCACCATAATTATTGTTTTATTTTAATTTTAATTCACAAATTAAAA